>JASHVM010000326.1:0-3010 GCA_030044595.1 Streptosporangiaceae bacterium | reverse complement strand
TGTACGGCTGCCTGGCTTCGAGTACCGGCGCGTGGACGTCGAGGGCATCACCATCAGCTGTGCTGTTCGGGGGTCCGGCCCGCCCGTGCTGATGCTGCACGGTTACCCGCAGAACCATCTCATCTGGCGCCATGTGGCCCCCGCCCTGGCGAAGAACTACACAGTCGTGCTGGCCGATACGCGCGGCTACGGCGATTCCGGCAAGCCTGCCCCCGACGCCGCCGGGGTGGCCTATTCCAAGCGGGTCATGGCCGGCGACCAGGTGCGGCTGATGCGCCGAACGAGACGTGACTGGCAGGGCCCCGACCACAACCCAGGACACCTGCCAGGGACGTCCACGGGTCCGTCCGGGCCTGCCTGAGCGCGCCGCTGATGCCGTTACCAACCAGGCCGACGCTTACCCCGAGTCCTTGAGGCTGGCGTCAGCGCCCGGGCATCGTCCGGCCACGCGTCACAGACTCTGTTCCCCGAGCCAACGTCAAGGAGCTAGTGATGAAAGCCAAGGTTGTCGAGGACGCGGACGTCGTCACCTACGTCGTGGTGTGCGACCCGGGCGACGAGGCCGTTTCCGCCCTGACCCAGTTCGCCCGCTCGGAGCGGCTGGAAGCCGCGCAGGTCACTGCAGTCGGCGCCTTCGAGCACGCCACCGTCGGCTGGTTCGACCGCGCGGCCAGAGACTACCGCCGCATCCCGGTAGGCGAGCAGTGCGAACTGCTGTCGCTCATCGGAGATGTGGCCGAGGGCCAGGATGGCCCCATCCTGCACGTACACGCCGTGCTCGGCCTGTCGGACGGGACGACACGAGGAGGCCACCTGCTGGAGGGACGCGTGTTCCCGACGCTGGAGGCCGTCGTGACCGAGACTCCGGCCCGGCTGCGCAAACTACTGCGCCCCGATATCGGGATCGCGCTGATCGATCTGGACCGGTCCCAGTCATGACCTCCCCGCGCAGGCTGCTGCCCGGCTTCGAGTACCGGCGCGTGGACGTCGAGGGCATCACCATCAGCTGTGCTGTTCGGGGGTCCGGCCCGCCCGTGCTGATGCTGCACGGTTACCCGCAGAACCACCTCACATGGCGTCACGTCGCCCCCGCCCTGGCCGACGACCACACGGTCGTGCTGGCCGACCTGCGCGGCTACGGCGACTCGGACAAGCCCGATCCGGATACCGCCGGCCTGGTCTACTCCAAGCGGGCCATGGCCCGCGACCAGGTCGGCCTCATGCGCCGGCTCGGCTTCGAGTCCTTCCAGCTGGTCGGCCACGACCGCGGGGCCCGCACTGGGCACCGGCTGGTGCTGGACCACCCCGGCGCCGTCACCAGGTTCGCGGTCCTGGACATCGTGCCGACCCAGCATGCCCTGCGCCACCTGACGCTCACCGCGGTCACGGCGAACTACCAGTGGTTCTTCCTGGCCACCGGTCGCGGCATACCCGAGCACCTGATCGCCGCCGATCCCGGGTTCTGGGTCCGCGAACAGACCGCCCAGCTGATCGGTCCGGGCGCGAGCATCGAACCCGAGGTGATGGAGGACTACATCCGGTGCTTCCGCGACCCGCGGACGATCGCCGCTGTTTGCGCCGATTTCCGCGCGTCACCGGGCGCGGACCTGGCTCACGATGAGAAGAGCATCGCCGCCGGCCAGAAGGTCGACTGCCCGGTCCTCGTGGTGTGGGGCATGCAGGGCGCGGCCGGCCCCGGTTACGATCCGCCCGCTATCTGGCAGCAGTACGCGCCCGACGTCCGCGGCGTGGCCCTGCCTACCGGCCACTTTGTCCCCGAAGAAGCACCAGCCCTGGTCGTAGACGCGCTACGAGATTTCCTCGACTAACGCGTAAAACTCGAAGCACTGCCGCAGCCGGACCGCAGAGCAGTGTACCGACCAGGGATCAGCACAGGCGCTAGGTGCCTTCCGGAACCTGGCTCTGATGCCAGTACCAACCGCAGACCAGACCGGGCAGCGGCTCGGTCGTGCTCACTCCCAATACAAGAGATTCGGCCCTGGTATGTGAGTCCATGAAGACAAGGAGATGCCAGTGCCGTCAGTGCGATAATCCGTGCCATCGGTGCTGCCAGTGCGGTCAGTGCACGGGGTCGTGGTTATGGTAGGAGAAGGTCCGCCCTTCCCCGGCAGGATGAGCGCACTCCGCTGGGTATCCTGTGGCGGCGATGGCGGATCAGGCGCTCAGGGAGCCAATGGCCTGTCAACGCGTCCGCTGACCGCGTCCGCCGTCGGCTCCCGTCGTGACTACGGAGCCTTTCGCCGCCCGCCGCAGAAAACCCCTGCAACACCCAGCGTGGCTGTGCAGAAATCGACCGATTCTCGACGGGTACGATACGGCGACCGCAGGCTTCCGCCGCTGGCCAGACCCTACGCCGGAGCCATGGCGTTCGGCCCGCGCGGGCCGGGCTTTCGCCTTCCGGACAGGTCCTCGAGCCCTTGTCGGCGGACATGAACGCCGCTCGCATCTCTGCTTCTTGGAGTGAGGCCCTCTGGCTAACCGGCACCACGGTCAGCTCCAAGGTGGCGCTATTGCCTGGCCAGGACAACTTATTTCTCCAGAACAAGCCGCCCGCGGCGATAACGCCCCCTGCGCTGACCGGCACGGTCAGATCCCGGTGTCCGCGATCGCCTCGCGGACCGCCGGGACGATCTCCCTGGCCCACCGGAGCAGGGCCTGGTCCTGCGGGGTCTCGTCGGTGCTGCGGTAGACGAAGCCGCTCGCGTGGTGCTCGAGCACGGCTGAGGTGAGCTCACCGATCCATTGCCCGGCCGAGCCGCCGATCCAGCGGCCGTCCTCGCTGCGGGTGGCGGGGAGCGGCTCGGGCGTGATCCGGCCGGGGATGTTGTAGACGGTGACGATCTCCGCCGGATTGCGTCCCGCAGCTGCTGCCGCCTCGTCGATGCGCGGGCGGGACTCCCGGTACAGCGCGCTGAGCCAGTCGGAGGCCCTCGGCGGGAGCCAGCCATCCGCCAGCCGTCCCGTGACGGCCAACGACTTGGGGCCACCC
>JASHVM010000325.1:0-2778 GCA_030044595.1 Streptosporangiaceae bacterium | reverse complement strand
CGATGTAGCTGCCACTCGAATCCGGCGTGAGCTCCCACCACTGGTTCGTGCCGCCCGTGACGTTGTTGTCCGGCTCGTCATGAACGAGCACGGTCCCGTCGCTCTCCAACAGCATCGTGCCGGGCGTCCCGAACGGGGGCGGGTTCTTCAGCGGCGTCCAGGGTGACGCCGGGTCCAGCGGGCTGTCAGACGGGTCGGACCCCGACGACTGCGCATGCCGCAATGGCGGAGCAGCAATTGGCACCGTTGTTTGCCCGGACGCCTGAGCGGTCAGGCCCGAGGTGACCTGATGCGCGGACCCTTTGGGCGTACTGGCAATCACCAGTACTGTCAGCGCGGCCGCAGCCCCGCCGACCAGTACGGCAGATCGACGGCGTACGGACATCAAGACCCTCCTATGAGTTCGTTTCGCCCTGCCAATGACGTCCGCACGCTACCAAGGCTCTTCGAAGCTTGTCTGCGTAATCCAGCGATACGTGACCGCGGCCTGATAACTATTAGGGATCGGCCCGGCAACGCCTGGCACTGGCGCGAGGTGGAATCAGACTACCCATCTTCTCTTTTACCATCTGAGTGCAAAGCGGTCGATAGGGGTCATTGGTGCAGTTCAGAAGACGTTGGTGGTCATATAAGGCCGGTACAGGACGGCGCGAACTGAAGCTGAACCCCGCTATCGTTGACAATTAGTCAATAACATAGCGAGATGCAAGCGCCGTGCTGCATCACACGCACCACAGTGTTATATGCCGAGGCCCCCGCCTTGGTTTTCTGCTTCGTGTGCTGATTCGCACAGGCAGGGTAGGCACGAGACTTTCTGCGGCATGTCAGGAGCAAGCGAATACCCGTACGGACAATACTCCAGGCTTGTTCGCGAATAGTGGCACAGGCATCCGATGATCACCATCTGAACTGCACGTTCCAGTCACTGGTTACCGGCATAATTGTGCTGACCCACCAGGGCAAGCGCCGACGTTGAGGCCGACGGGATCGGGGAGGATCACCGGGCCAGGTGGAGCAGGCGTCCAGCTCGGCCTGGCCGACCTGGATCCGACGAGGCCGACGGCCCTGTTGTTAACGATGACCGACGTCGGCAGCCCCTTGGCGGTAGCTGGACAGTACACACGATCCCGGCCGTGTCACAGACGTGTACCGGGTCGCGTACGGACCTTTTTATCAACCGTCGCTGGCCTTACGCTCAGATTCTGATGGGCAGGACCCGCTGGCTGCTGGCCATCTGCGCCGTGCTGTTGTTCCTGCTGGCTGCTGCGCTGACCATCGCCCGGCGTCCGGACGCCGCGACCGCGCTGCGCGCCGCGGAGGCGACATGATGCCCGGCGCGGGGCGGGCCACGGTCCTGAGGCGGGCCGCCGGAGGCGCGGGCCCCGCCACGCTTGCGCTGGCCCTGCTGGTCTGTGGCTGCGTGTTCGCCGCCATGGCCGGCCCCGCGCTCAGCTTGCACGCACGCTCTCAGGCGCTGCAGCAGACCATGGCCACGCTCGCGCCTACCGTCAAGGCCGTCCAGATCAGCGCGGTCTGGAGCAATTTTATGGACGAGCTGATCGAGTACGGCGGGTCGGGCCAGATCATGACCAAGAGGCAACTGGCCGCGAGCAGCCGGGAGCTGAAGGCGAGCCTGGCAGCTATACCGCTCCGGCTTGCGGGCGGCGACTGGACCAGCGTAAGCACGCAGACATTCTCGGTCGCCTCGGGCGCGGCGCCCCGTTCTTTCATCTCCAGCAGGCCGCCCGAGCTGGAGGTTCTCTACCGCGAACCGTTCACGGCCAACGTCGCGCCGGTGTCCGGCAGTTACTCCTACCCGGGCCGCACCGAGCCGGCCGGGACCGTGGCGGTGGCGGTCACCCCGCAGACCGCCGCGCGGTTCGGCGTGCACCCGGGCAGCCGGCTGACGCTGAGCGCCGTGACGAGCACGGTCACCCTCGTCGTCACGGCCATCGTCCGGCCGCGCGGGGCCGGCTCCACCTTCTGGACGCAAGACCCCCTGGCCGCGCAGCCCTCGCTCGTCACCCCGCCGAACCGGACGGGGCTGGCCGCCGCCACCAGCAGGGCCCGGTTCATCGTCACGGCCGTCCTCCGGCCGCGCGGGGCCGGCACCCGGCCAGCTGTCGGCCCTTACTGGGCCGGGGCGGCGTTCGCGGATCCGGGCCAGCTGGCCGCGGTGCAGACCGCGTTCAGCAGCGTCAACATGGAACTGGCGTGGGAGTTCCCACTCGCCCTCGGCGGCCTGACCGCCGACCAGGCCCAGGGAATGGACAACGACCTGAACCGGGCCACCACGGCGACGCCCGCGCTGACCGGGTCCCTGCAGCCTGCCGGGGACACACTCACCGTCACCTCGTCGCTGATCCCCGACCTGTCCGCGTTCTTGAATACCCAGTCCGGCATCGAGACCGTGCTACTGCTGCTCTCGGTCAGCCTGCTGGTGATCGCCGCGGCCGTGATCCTGCTCGCGGCCACGATGATCGTGATCCGCCGAGCCGGGGAACTGTGGGTGCTGCGTGCCAGGGGCGGGTCACTGCGGCAGGTTACCGGCGTGATGATCCGTGGTGCCGTAGTCGCCGCCGTTCCTGCCGCGGTGGCCGGCGCGGCGGTTGCCATGGCCGCGATGCCGGGGGACGCGGCGTCGTCGGAACTGGGCTGGGTGCTGGCCGCGATCACACTCGCGGTTGCACTGGCCGGGCCAGCGCTGATCGCGGGGTGGCAGTATCGCAGGCCCGTCCCCGCTATTAACCCGGCCCGGATCACCACCGCCGATACCGG
>JASHVM010000324.1:0-3222 GCA_030044595.1 Streptosporangiaceae bacterium | reverse complement strand
GACCCGGTTCCGGCCGAGCGGATCGGCTCGGTGCGGCTCGGCACCACGGTGGCGACCAACGCGCTGCTCGAGCGGAAGGGCGAGCCGACCGTCCTGGTCATCACCAGGGGTTTCGCCGACGCCCTGCGCATCGCCTACCAGAACCGCCCGCGCATCTTCGACCGGCGGATCGTGCTGCCGGAACTGCTGTACGAGCGGGTCATCGAGGCCGACGAGCGGATCGGTGCCCGCGGCGAGGTTCTCACCCCGCTGGACGGGCACGCGGTGGCCGAGCAGCTCAAGAAGGCCCACGAGGACGGCTTGCGCAGCGTCGCGGTGGTCTGCGTGCACGGCTACCGCTACCCCGAGCATGAACGACGCATCGGCGCCATCGCCCGCGAGGCAGGTTTCACGCAGGTATCGGAGTCACACCGGACCAGCCCGCTGATGAAGCTCGTGTCGCGAGGCGATACCACCGTGGTCGACGCCTACCTGTCGCCCATCCTGCGCCGGTACGTGACCGAAGTGGCCAGCGAGCTAGCGGGCGTCCGGCTGCTGTTCATGCAGTCCAACGGCGGCCTCACCGACGCGGCCAGCTTCCGCGGCAAGGACTCCATCTTGTCCGGGCCGGCCGGCGGCATCGTGGGCATGGCCCGCACGGCCCAGGCCGCCGGGTTCGGCAAGGTCATCGGGTTCGACATGGGCGGCACGTCGACCGACGTGTCGCACTACGCGGGGGGGTTCGAGCGCGAGTACGAGACGCAGGTCGCCGGGGTGCGGATGCGGGCGCCGATGCTGTCCATCCACACCGTGGCCGCGGGCGGCGGATCGATCCTGCACTTCGACGGCAGTCGGTACCGGGTCGGTCCCGACTCGGCCGGCGCGGACCCCGGGCCCGCCTGCTACCGCCGCGGCGGCCCGCTCACCGTGACCGACGCGAACGTGCTGCTCGGCCGCATCCAGCCCGCGTATTTCCCGCGGGTGTTCGGCGACAAGTCCGACCAGCCGCTCGACGAGGAGGCCACCAAGGCCGGGTTCTCCGCGCTCAGCGGGCAGATCGCCGCGGCCGCCGGCGACCGCCGCGGGCCCGAGCAGGTCGCGGCCGGTTTCATCGAGATCGCCGTGGCCAACATGGCCAACGCGATCAAGAAGATCTCCGTGCAGCGCGGCTACGACGTGACCGAGTACGCCCTCAACGTGTTCGGCGGCGCCGGCGGCCAGCACGCCTGCGCCGTCGCCGACGCGCTGGGCATGTCCAGGGTGCTCATCCACCCGCTGGCCGGGGTGCTGTCCGCCTACGGGATCGGGCTGGCCGACATCATCGCCATGCGCGAGCAGGCGGTTGAGGCGCCGCTCACCAGCGACCTGATCGACCGGCTGCCCCAGATCCTGGAGCCGCTGGAGACCGACGCCCGCGCCGAAGTCGAGGCCGAGGGCGTGCCCCCCGGCCGGATCATCGCCGCGCACCGGGCGCACCTGCGCTACGAGGGCACCGATACCGCCGTCATCGTGCCCGTGGCGTCGCTGGAGGAGATGACCAGCGCGTTCGAGGCGGAGTACGCCAGGCGCTTCTCGTTCCTCATGCGCGACAAGACGGTCATCGCCGAAGCGGTGTCCGTTGAGGTCACCGGTGCTCAGCAGGAACGAACGGCCGCCGATACCACGGCCCGTTCGGCCCAAGCAAACGACGCCGGACCGGGGCGGCCGGCCAGCGTTGATCCGGGGGCAGGACCTCCGCAGACCCTCCCGCCCGGGCGCGCGCGCGTCCGGATGTTCACCTCCGGCGCCTGGGCCGAGGTGGACCTGTTCCTGCGCGCCGCGCTGCGGCCCGGGCAGGCCATCGGCGGCCCGGCGATCATCGCCGAGGAACTGGCCACCACGGTGGTCGAGCCGGGCTGGCAGGCGGTGGTGAGCGACCGCGGCGACCTGCTGCTGTCCCGCGTGACGCCCCGGCCGGGCCGGGCCGGGATCGGCACCGCCGCGGACCCGGTGATGCTCGAGATCTTCAACAACCTGTTCATGTCGGTCGCCGAGCAGATGGGGGTGCGCCTGCGGGCCACCGCGCACTCGGTCAACATCAAGGAGCGGCTCGATTTCTCCTGCGCGATCTTCGACGCCGAAGGCGGCCTGATCGCTAACGCGCCGCACATGCCCGTGCACCTCGGCTCCATGGGCGAGTCCATAAAAATGGTGATAAAGCGCAATAGGGCCGACGGCGGCAGCTCACCAGGCGGCCGGGGCGGCACCGGGCACGGCACCCGGCGCGGCATCCGCCGCGGTGACGTCTACGTCCTCAACGATCCGTACCACGGCGGCACTCACCTCCCGGACATCACTGTGGTCACGCCCGTCTTCGCCCCGCAAACCCCGCATACCCCGCAGGCCCCAGCCGGATCAGCACCGGAGCCCGAGATCTGGTTCTACGTCGCCTCGCGAGGGCACCACGCCGAGATCGGCGGCATATCACCGGGGTCGATGCCGGCCGCCAGCACCCTGGTCGAGCAGGAGGGGGTGCTGATCGACAACTGGCTGCTGGTCGAGGACGCCAGGCTCAGGGAAGCCGAGACGACCAGGCTGCTCGAAACCGCCGCGTACCCGTCCCGCGACCCGGCCACGAACCTCGCCGACCTGCGCGCCCAGATCGCCGCGAACGAAAAGGGCATCGAGGAACTCCACAAGATGGTGGATCACTTCGGGCTCGACGTCGTGCGCGCCTACATGGGCCACGTACAGGAGAACGCCGCCGAGTCGGTGCGCCGGGTCATCACCGCCCTGCACGACGGCGAGTACGAATACGAGCTCGACAACGGCGCGGCAGTGAAGGTCGCAGTCAGGGTGAACGCGAAGGACCGCACCGCCGACGTCGACTTCACCGGTACGTCCCCGCAGCTCAAAGACAACTTCAACGCGCCGTCCAGCGTGGCCATGGCCGCGGTGCTCTACGTCTTCCGCACGCTGGTCGACGACGACATCCCGCTCAACTCCGGCTGCCTGCACCCGCTCAACGTGATCATCCCGCCCGGCACCATGCGCTCCCCGCAGTACCCGGCGGCCGTCGCCGCGGGCAACGTGGAAACCTCCCAGGTGGTCACCGGCGCGCTGTACGCGGCGCTCGGCGTGATGGCGGAGGGCTCGGGGACGATGAACAACGTGACGTTCGGGAACGACCGCTACCAGTACTACGAGACCGTGGCCAGCGGCTCGGGCGCGGGCGAGGGCTTCGACGGCACCGACGTCGTGCAG
>JASHVM010000323.1:0-6458 GCA_030044595.1 Streptosporangiaceae bacterium | reverse complement strand
CGCAGCACCGAGGTCAGGTGCCTGCGGTCGGAGTCGATCGTCCGCGCGACGAAGCTCGCGTCGGCGCCGAGCGCGAGTGATACCGGGTTGAACGGGTGGTCCAGCGAGCCGAACGGCGTCGACTTGGTGACCTTGCCCTGCTCGGAGGTTGGCGAGTACTGGCCCTTGGTCAGCCCGTAGATCCTGTTGTTGAACAGCAGGATCTTGATGTTGACGTTGCGCCGCAGCGCGTGGATCAGGTGGTTGCCGCCGATGGACAGCGCGTCGCCGTCGCCGGTGATGACCCAGACGGACAGGTCGGTCCGCGACGACGCCAGCCCGGTCGCGATGGCCGGGGCGCGGCCGTGGATGGAATGCATCCCGTAGCTGTTCACGTAGTACGGCAGCCGTGAGGAGCAGCCGATCCCGGAGATGACGACCACGTTCTCCCGCGGCACGTCAAGGTCGGGCAGGAACGCCTGGAAGGCGGCCAGGATGGCGTAATCCCCGCAGCCCGGGCACCACCGCACCTCCTGGTCCGATTTAAAATCTTTTGTTACCGAACGGACGGTGGCTCTCGGGACCAGGGTCAGCGAGGCGAGGCGGTGGGTTTGCGCGTCCTGCTGGCCTGCTGCGGTCACCTCGCGAGCGCGGTGGCCGTTGGTCTCAGGCATGACCGATCACATCCTCGATGACTCCGGCCAGCTCGGCCGCCCGGAACGGGAGGCCGCGGACCCGGTTGTAGGAGATCACGTCGACCAGGAAACGCCCGCGCAGCAGCAGGGCGAGCTGGCCGAGGTTGATTTCGGGCACGAGCACCTTGTCGTAGCGGCGGAGCACGTCGCCCAGGTTCGGCGGGAACGGGTTGAGGTGGCGCAGGTGCGCCTGGGCCACGGCGTGACCGGCGTTGCGCGCCCGCCGGACGGCCGCGCCGATGGAGCCGAACGTCGACCCCCACCCGAGCACGAGGACGCGGGCGCTGCCGTCCGGGTCGTCGACGAACAGCGGCTCGATGTCGGCCGCGATGCCGTCGATCTTGGCCTGGCGGAGCCGGACCATCCGGTCGTGGTTGTCCGGGTCGTAGGAGATGTCCCCGGTGACGTCGGCCTTCTCGATGCCGCCGATCCGGTGCTCCAGGCCGGGGGTGCCGGGGATCGCCCACGGCCGGGCCAGGGTCGCCGGATCCCGCCGGAACGGCTCGAAACCGCCGTCGCCGGGCGCCGCGAACGCGAACTGGCTGCTGAGGTCGGGCAGGCTGGCGACCTGGGGGATGCGCCACGGTTCTGACCCGTTCGCCAGGTAGCCGTCGGACAGCAGGATCACCGGGGTGCGGTACTTCACCGCGATCCTGGCCGCCTCGATCGCCGCGTTGAAGCAGTCGGCGGGGCTGGCCGGGGCGACGATCGGCACCGGCGACTCCCCGTTCCGCCCGAACATGGCCTGCAGCAGGTCGGCCTGCTCGGTCTTGGTCGGCATCCCGGTGGACGGCCCGGCACGCTGGATATCGCAGATGATCAGCGGCAGCTCGACCGATACGGCCAGGCCGATGGTCTCGGCCTTGAGCAGCATGCCGGGCCCGGATGTGCTGGTCACGCTCAGCGAGCCGCCGAACGACGCGCCGAGCGCCGCGCCGATGGCGCCGATCTCGTCCTCGGCCTGGAACGTGCGGACCCCGAACCGCTTGTGCTTGGCCAGCTCGTGCAGGATGTCCGACGCCGGCGTGATCGGGTAGGAGCCGAGGAACAACGGCAGCCCGGCGAGCTGCGCGGCCGCGATCAGCCCGTAGGCCAGCGCGGTGTTGCCGCTGATGTTCCGGTAGGTGCCGGGGGCCAGCGGCGCGGGCTTGACCTCGTACCGGACGGAGAACGCCTCGGTGGTCTCGCCGAAGTTCCAGCCGGCCTGGAAGGCGGCCACGTTCGCCGCCATGATCTCGGGCTTGCCCGCGAACTTGGACTTGAGGAAGCCGAGCGTGCCCTCCACCGGCCGGTCGTACAGCCAGGAGAGCATCCCGAGCGCGAACATGTTCTTCGCCCGCTCGGCATCCTTCCTGGTGATGTCGAACGACTCCAGCGCCTTGACCGTCATCGACGTGATCGGCACCGCGTGCACGTGGTACCGCTCGAGCGAGCCGTCCTCGAGCGGGCTGGCCTCGTAGCCGACCTTGGTGAGGTTGCGCTTGGTAAACTCGTCGGTATTGATGATCAGGTCGCCGCCTCGCGGCAGGTCCTTGATGTTGGCCTTCAGCGCGGCCGGGTTCATGGCGATGAGCACATCGGGCGCGTCGCCCGGCGTGAGGATATCGTGATCGGCGAAATGGAGCTGGAAACTCGAGACGCCGGGGAGCGTGCCGGCCGGCGCCCGGATTTCCGCGGGGAAATTCGGCAAGGTAGATAGGTCATTCCCGAAGATCGCCGTCTCCTGGGTGAACCTGTCCCCCGCGAGCTGCATGCCGTCGCCAGAGTCGCCCGCGAACCTGATGATGACGTGATCGAGCTTCTGGACCTGCTTGGTCACAGTTGGAAGACCTCCTCCGCATGCCGCGGCCGAACGCTCACGCAGCACCACCCCACGGCCGGGGGCATGAGTTAGGACGGTACAAATCTTACGCCGAAACAGGCCCAGGAACGTTCATCTGTCCGGTGATATTCCCAGGCCCGTGTTGATGTGGCGCGGCCAATGTAGTTTGTGACAGATTCCGGTAAGAACCCGCTGCCAGGCTTGTGCATAACGTGCCTCGCGCACGGATGAGACTTATGTCACATACTTGCGAGAACGTGTCGTCATTGCCGCTGCTGGGCGGCGACCGGCCCTGGGAGGTGCATGGCTGTGCGCGGTCACCGGCTGCGAGCGGCCGTACTGACCAGCGCGGCCGCCGGGCTGGTGACCGCCGTGATAGTGCTGCTCGCCGGCTGCGCCGCGATCGGGTTCGCGGTGGCCGCTGAGCCGGGCGCGATCGTCGGACTGGCCGCGGCCGCGGTGGCCGTGGCGGTCGGTTACGCGTACTGCGACCGCCTGGCCTTGTCCGCGATGCTGGCCAGGCCGGTCAGCGAGGTGGAGCATCCCGAGCTCTACCGGCTGGTCCGGGAGCTGAGCAAGGCCGGCCGGCTTCCGGTGCCGCGGCTGTTCGTGTCGCCCGCCGGGCAGCCGAACTCGTTCACGGTCGGGCGCGGCCCGCGTACCGCCACCGTCTGCTGCACCGAAGGCCTGCTGCTGGCGCTCGACGAGCCCGAGTTGCGGGGCGTGCTGGGACATGAACTCGCCCACGTGTCCAGCGGGGACCTCCTCGCCGCGACGGCGTCGGCCGGGCTGGCCACGGTCATCACGTTCCCGACGGGCCTGGCCAGGCTCCTGCCCGGCCGCTCCGGCGCGCCCGCGCCGGCGCCGGCCGCGCCTGGCTCGCCCGCGCTGAAGGGCTCGGGCTCCTCGGGCCTGGGCGTGCTGGAGACGTCGCTGATGCTGGTGCTCGGGCCGGTCGCCGCGCTGGTGGTCCGGCTGACGGTGCGGCGCGCGCGCGAATACCGCGCCGACGTGGCGGGCGCGCGGCTGTCCGGTGATCCGGTGGCTCTGGCGAGCGCCCTGCGCAAGATCGACACGGGGACGGCGGAGCTGGCCCTGGCGCCCGACGGGCGGCTGACCTCGGTCGGTCACCTGATGATCGCCAGCCCGTTCCGCGCCGAGGGGTTCGCCGGGCTGTTCCGCACCCACCCGCCCGCGGGCGAGCGCGTCCGCAGGCTGGAAGCCCTGGCCGGCTACCGCCGCTGATCTCCCCGGCGCGCCCTGTTCCCCGAGCGCCGGGCCAATGCTCCGGACTTCGCCGTGGATGCGGTTGGGTAACGACGGCGACCGGAACTCGGGCGGCGGCTGATTCGCGCTTCCGCCTTCGGCGTGACCGCGGAGGGCAGGCCGCTCTCAGCCGAGCTGCCGCAAGATCTCCTCCCCGATCGCCCGGGCGAGCAGCGGCGGGACCGCGTTGCCGATCTGCCGGTAACAGCTTGACCGGCGCCCGGCGAAGCGCATGCCCGGGGGAAACGTCTGCAGCAGCGCGGCTTCTTCGACGGTGATCCGCCGCGCGCCCGGGACACGCCCGATCCTGGGTTCGCCGCCGGACAGCAGGTGCGCGTGATACTGCGGGACGATTCCCCGCGTGTCGACCCACGGCGTCTTGTTGCCGCCCATGCTGGCCAGCAGAGTCGGTGCCGGCTTGGCCAGGTCAATGGGCCGCCCGCCGCCATTGAAGATGTGCCCGTCGTACGCGTTGGGGCGCAGGTCCGGATGGCGAGCGTAGGTGACTATCGAGGGATTGGCTATTCCTATCGGCTCGGCGCTGATAACCGCGCCCGCTGGCGGCCTGGATGGCCGGCTCAGCCCCCGCGCCGGCGCGGGGAATAGAAAGGCACCCTGCCGCAGGCCGACCATTATCAGCCGTAGCCGGTTTTGCGGAACGCCATAGTCGGCCGCGTTCACCACCTTCGACGTGACGGTGAAGCCGAGATCTCCGAGGCGCTTCATGAGCGCGTCGAAGTAGGGCCTGCGGATGCCGCTGACCAGGCCTGCCACATTCTCCGCGATGAAGGCACGGGGCGCGATCTCTTCGAGGGCCTTGAGAAATCCTGGCCAGCCGTCCCGGGGGTCATCGGTTCCGAGCCGCTTTCCGCCGGTACTCCACGGCTGGCAGGGCGGACCGCCGACCACGCAGTCCACGGCGTTCCGCCACGGCCTGAACGAGACCTGGGCGACGTCGAGGCGCAGCACCTCCGCGGCGGGATGGGCCTTCGCGTAGGTATCGCACGCGTCCGGATCTATGTCGGCGCCCGCCACGATCGTGAAGCCCGCGGCTTCCAGACCGATTGACAGGCCGCCCGCGCCAGCGAACAGGTCCAGGACACCTACGGCCGTCATGTGCGGGATGCCTCCGTCAGCGGTCGAATGCCGGCGTGATCAGGCTGCCGCCGGCCACCGCCAGACCTGGGCCGGGGTGCCGGTCCCGACGCGCCGGGGGCGTGCCCAGGCGAGGTGCCGCCCGCCGAGATGCCGGCCGCGGGCCCGCGCCAGGGCTCGCGTCAGCGGTAATTGACGAACTGGAGCGCGAAGTCGAATTCCTTGCCTTTGAGCAGCGCGATGACCGCCTGCAGATCGTCCTTCTTCTTCGCCGAGACGCGCAGCTCCTCGCCCTGGACCTGGGCCCGGACGCCCTTTGGCCCCTCGTCCCTGATTATCTTCGAGAGCTTCTTGGCGTTCTCCTGATTGATGCCCTCCTGCAGGGCCACCGTCATCCGGTATTCCCGGCCCGAGGGCCTGGGGTCGGAGGGGTCCAGGGTCTTCAGTGACACGCCGCGCTTGACCAGCTTGTCCTTGAAGACATCCAGGACCGCCTTGGCGCGCTCTTCGCTGTTGGCGCGGATGTCAACCGCATGGTCGCCGGACCAGGCGATGGACGCGCCGACGCCGCGGAAGTCGAACCGGGTACCGATCTCCTTGGCCGCCTGGTTGAGCGCGTTGTCGACCTCCTGGCGGTTGAGCTTGGACACGATGTCAAAAGAAGACTCTTGGGCTGCCACGGCTCCCAGGTTAGACGCACCGGTCGCAGGCCGTCACGCGGGCCGCGCCGTACCCGCCCGATGCGGTCGGTCGGCTAACCGTCGCGTCGCGTCTTGGGCTATCCTTGCGATGCGCCCAGCACGGTCGGCGCGCGGCAGGTTGCCCGAGTGGCCAAAGGGAGCGGTCTGTAAAACCGTCGGCTAAGCCTACCCAGGTTCGAACCCTGGACCTGCCACCAACACAAACACCAGCTCAGGGACGCCACGGCGGCCTGACGCCGAAGGTGTCAATGTGCTGGTGCAAGATGGCGACCAGCTCAGCGGGGACCGGTACGCGGCGGGTCTCGGTGGCAGGGCGGTGCTTGAGCCCGCGCTCTCATCATGCGCCGAGGCGGTGTCGGTCCAGCGCCGGTTCACCTCGGGCCGGGGCACCTCCAGGATCAGGCGTCCCCATCCCGCGGCGGGCAGATAGCAGTCCTGAACCCGCAGCGCGACCGCCTCACCGGGGCGCAGCGCTGCGAAGTACATGCACGCGTAGAACGCCATCAGCCGCTGGCCGCGAGCGTACGGGCCGCGGCGGTACTGGCCGACGTAGGTCACCGCCGTGAGCAGCTCGCGGGCCTGGCGAGGGTTGACCACCACGCGAGGGTCCACAACCTCTGAGACCTTCGGCGGCTTCCAGCTCAGCCGGTCCAGCGGGCTGGACGGCAGTTCCCCCGGCTCCACGGCGTAACGCAGCACGTTGGCGAAGACGGACCGCTTACGCGCGATCGTCGTGGCACTGGCCGCGCGGCCATCTTGCCGAACCGAAATGGCATCAAGCGGCGCCGCTGCGCGGCGCCGGGTCCGGCGCTCCCCACGCCGGGCTCTGCGTTGGCGACGCCCGCCCGGCGCGCCCGCGCCGTCCCACCGCAGCAGGCCGGTGATCAGATCGACTCACAG
>JASHVM010000322.1:0-7029 GCA_030044595.1 Streptosporangiaceae bacterium | reverse complement strand
CGGGGACCTGCGCGACGCGGTCGCGCGCGAGCTGCGCTCGCTGCGCGGCGTGACCGTGCCCCATGACGCCTGGGACCTGTCCAGGCTGCCGCCGCACCTGCGGATCACGGTCAGGGTGACCGACGGGGATCACGTGCTGGCCGAGGGCAAGGACGTCGGCGAGCTGCAACGCGAGCTCCGGCCCCGGCTGCGCGCCGTGCTCTCCCAGGCCGCGGCCGGCATCACGCGCGCCGGCCTGACGTCGTGGGACTTCGGCGCGCTGCCCAAGGTGTTCCGCGAGGGCACCGTGGTCGCCTATCCGGCCCTGGCCGACGCCGGGGACAAGGTCGACGTACGCCTGTTCGAGACCGAGGCCGCGGCGCGCGCCGCCATGTGGGCCGGAACCCGGCGGCTGATCCTGCTCGGCGCGCCGTCCCCAGCTGTGGGGTTCAAGTCGATCGCAGGCGGCCTGTCCACCCGGGCCAAGCTAGCCCTCAGCCACAACCCGCACGGCAGCGTCGCGGCGATGTTCGCCGACTGCGTCAGCTGTGCCGCCGACTACCTGATGGCCGAGGCGGGCGGCCCGGCCTGGGACCGTGACGGCTTCGAGCGCCTTTCCGCCGCGGTGCGATCCCGGCTGCACGAGGCGACGGCCGACGTGGTGACCCAGGTGGAGTCGGCGCTTCGGCTGGCGCACGCGGTCGAGACCTGTCTGGACGAAAGCCGCGCCGAGGCCCTGCGCCCGGCCGTGGCCGATCTGCGCGCGCAGCTCTCCGGGCTGATCTACCCGGGATTCGCGACCGCCACCGGGTACCGCAGGCTACCGCACCTGACCCGCTACCTGCGGGGGATGCAGCGGCGGCTGGACAAGCTGCCGGAAAACCCGGCGCGGGACGCGGCGAACATGGCGGTCGCGCAGCGGGTCGAGCAGGCCTACCGGCAGGCGGTCGCCGATCTGCCCGCCGCGCGCCGTGCTGATGCCGATGTGACCGAGGTTCGCTGGATGCTCCCCGAACTCCGGGTCAGCCTGTTTGCCCAGACCCTCGGGACGCAGGCGCCCGTGTCAGAGAACCGGGTCCTGGCGGCCCTCGGCCGTCTGCGCCCCTAGGCTCGCTTGCGCAGCGCGGTCCAGCAGAACGGCTGGATCGCGTCCGCCGGGGTGACGTGTTCCTCGCGGGCGTGGCTGATCAGCGTCCACTGGGTGCCCAGGTGGTCGGCGAGATCCAGCGAGCTGTAGCGGGCGACCGGCAGGCCCGAGCATTTCAGCGGCCCGTCCGGGGCGAAGCAGCCGAACACCGCGATGGCACCCGGTTCGGTGGCCGAGTCGAGGGTGCGCAGGTATTGCCGCCGGTCCTCGGCCGTGGTCAGGAAATGGAAGACCGCCCGGTCATGCCAGACGCGATAGCAGCGCGGAGGTTCCCACGTGCGGACGTCGGCGTCGAGCCACTGAATACCCTGGGCCTGCTCGCCGAGGCGCCGCCGCGCGTAGGCTACCCCGGCCGCAGCGAAGTCCAGCACGGTGATATCCCGGAATCCGCGGTCGAGCAACGCCCCGGCCAGGGGTGATGCTCCTCCGCCCACGTCAACCACGCTGGCGTCGGCCCGGACCCGGGCCGCGTCGAGCATCCGCAGCGACATGTGCGGGTGCTGCTGGAACCAGTTGCAGGTGCCCTCGCCTGCCGCATACGCGTCATCCCAGTGCGAGGGTGTCGAGTCAGCGGCCACGTTGTTCGACGTTACAGCCGCGGCTGAAACAGATGAAGACCGCGCCGGCTCCGGGGAGAGGAGCGCGGCGTGTCGCTGCCGCCCGTTGGACTACATCAAATGCTACGTTGCTTTTAAAGTGTAGCGGTGAGCACGGACGCGCGGGGAAACCGCGGGAAGGCAGGAACCGTGACCGGAAATCCCCCAGTGCGGCGCCGCCTGGTCGGCGGCGCGCTGCGCCGGTACCGGGAGAACGTGGGCTACGCGCTCGAAGACGCGGCCCGGGTCCTCGAATGCGACCGTTCGAAGATCAGCAGGATCGAGACCGGCCAGCGGGGCATCAGGCCCAAGGAACTGCGTGAACTGCTGACCGAATACGGCGTGCCCGCCGGCGAGCAGCACGCGCTGGTCGCGATCGGCGGCCGTGGCGGCCAGCACGGCTGGTGGCACCCTCACGCGGACACCTTGCCCGGTACCTACCTGGACTACGTGATCATGGAGTCGGCCGCCTCCGAGATCATGGCGTACGAGGCCCAGCTGATACCCGGCCTGCTGCAGACCGATGACTATGCCCGCGCCGTCGCGGCGGCCGAGCCGAGTTACCTGACCGACCAGCAGCGGGAGGACGCCGTGGCGGCGCAGTGCGCGCGCCGGCAGGCGGTGCTGAACGGCAGCCGGCGGCTCAGCGTGGTCCTCGGCGAGGGCGCCTTGCACCAGGTGGTCGGGGGCGCGGGTGTGCTGGCCGGACAGATCAGCCACCTGATCGAGCTGAGCGGCGATTTCCCGGCCGTCACGATCCGGGTTCTGCCGTTCTCGGCCGGCGCGCACGCCGGCGTCGGCAGCGGGTCCCTGGCGATCCTGCGGTTTCCCGATGCTCCCAGCCTGGGAGTGGTGTACCTGGAGGCGCTATCCGGTGGCGTTTACCTGGAGAGCCAGGCCGACGTCGCCCGCTACGTCCGCGCCTTCACGCTGCTGAGCGCGGCTGCCCTCAGCCCGGCCGAGAGCGCACGCCTGCTCCGGGACATGCCGCATTAGCGGCCGCACGAGATGAGGGCCGGCTCGCCCCGGCTAGCGGGATGAATCCGGCAACCTGCTCCCCGGATGGCGTAGCTGCTGAGTTACGGCCGTGAGCTTGTCGATGATGTCCTGGATGTCTTGCAGGGGTCGCTGGACTCTCAGAGACCGCGTCGCCGGGCCGTCGTCGTGGCCAGCGCCGGCGCTCGCCTCGCTGGCGGCCGTGCTGACATCATCCTGCCCTGGCCGGCATGATAGGTCGGCGTCTGGCACGCCGTTGCCGGGGTTCATACGCGATAACTCCTGAGAAAGACCGAATAAGCGGGAAGGCCGACCGGCGAGTGTTTCCTGCCGGGTCAGCCGCGATGTGCTCGGACTATGTTAAGAGGTTTCCGCCAGGATGTCACGTATCTTTGCGGTGCGTGTCGTGTTGACATCCGCGCCGTCTGCACAGCTGCTTCTGCAGCTCGCTGAGCCTGCTAGCCAAGCTATTCCGCTTCTGTTACGTTATCTTCCGCTTTGTCTGTCGCACGGCCATCTAGCTGGGGCAACAGCAGGCTGCGGGTGACGATCCCAGCATTTCCGGGTAGACGTGCCGACGCTGCTAACGATTGCATATTGGAACGTTGTTAACACGCCGTACGTGCACTTGCAAATGCATTCCGGCACCCCGGAAATGGCGCCGCAGCCGGCGCCCAAGATCAAAAAGGAAAACGTCAGCGGTGCCGCGGGGCGTGCAGGCGCATCGTTCTCTCCAGCTCATCCGGCAGCAGCGCGGGCACCGGGAGCGGGGTGAGGCCCTCCCGCTCGGGCCGCATGCCGTCGATGATGAGGGCGAGGTACCGGCGCCAGACGTCAGGGCGGGCGTGCCGCGCGATCTGCGCCGCCTCGGTGAGCACGAAGATGATGAACGGGACATCGGTAAACCTGAGGTCGGACCTGACTTGCCCCGCCGCCTGCGCTCGCTCGACCAGCTTCTCGATCAGCGGCGCGTTGCGCTGCCGCGCGTAGGCCACCTGGTCCCGGCCGTAGGTGGCGAACATCAGCATCTGGCGCAGGCCGAGGTCGCCCGCCAGCATCTCGGCCATCTGCTCCATGAAAGACACCAGGCCCGTCCACGGGTCGGGATCCTCGGCCGCGCGCTCGGCCACGGCGGCAATCGCGTCGACGCGGTCGACGAACAGCGCCTCCACGAGCTCTTCCTTGGTCCGGAACCGCCGGTAGACCGTGCCCACCCCGACGCCGGCCTGCCGGGCGACTTCATCCAGGCTGACCTCGAGCCCGCACTCGGTGAACACCTCCGAGGCGGCCTTGAGGATGCGCTGCCGGTTCCGCTCGGCGTCGCGCCGCAGCGGGCGCGCGGGGTCGGCGCAGCCCTCGCGGCACCCCGCTGCCGATGACGCGGGATGCGCAGCGAACCGGGGACCCGCGTCACCCTCCGGTGGAGCCACGTCACCCTCCAAGTGGAGACAGCTTCTCCACTTCATGCTACCGTAAACGAAACGGAGGAAGTATCTCCAGATTGGTGAAGCTCATGTCTGATGTCAACATCAGCAGCGGCGAGGATCAGCGGCGCTGGCTCATCCTGGGCGTGGTCGGACTGGCGCAGCTGATGGTCGTCCTCGACGCGACGGTGATGAACATCGCGCTGCCGTCGGCGCAGCGCGCGCTGGACTTCACCACCGCGGACCGGCAGTGGGTGGTCACCGCCTACACGCTGGCGTTCGGCAGCCTACTGTTGCTCGGGGGCAGGCTGGCGGACCTGTTCGGCCGTAAGGTGACGTTCCTGACCGGCCTGGTCGGTTTCGCCGGCGTCTCGGCCATCGGCGGCGCGTCGGTCAACTTCGCCATGCTGATAACCGCGCGCGCCTGCCAGGGCGCGTTCGGCGCGATCCTGGTGCCGTCGGCGCTGTCGATACTGACCACCACGTTTACCGAGCCGAGGGACCGCGGCAAGGCGTTCGGCGTCTACGGCGCGATCGCCGCGGCCGGAGGCGCGATCGGGCTGCTGCTCGGCGGCGCGCTCACCGAGTACCTGTCCTGGCGGTGGACGCTGTACGTCAACCTGTTCTTCGCCGGCCTGGCGTTCATCGGCGGAACGCTGCTGCTGAAGCGGCACCCGTCCCGGGTCAAGCCCAAGCTGGACATCGCCGGCGTGCTGCTCGTGTCCGGCGGCGTGTTCTGCCTGGTCTACGCGTTCTCGAACGCGGCCAACCACAACTGGCACACGCCGTCCACCTACGGCTTCCTCATCGCCGGCGCGGCGCTGCTCATCGTGTTCGCGTTCTGGCAGGGCCGGGCCGCCTACCCGCTGCTGCCGCCCCGCGTGGTGCTCGACCGTAACCGCGCCGGCGCCTACTTGTCGATGCTGATCGCCGCGGCGGGCATGTTCGCCACCTTCCTGTTCCTGACCTACTACATGCAGGACACGCTGCGCTACTCGCCGGTCGTGACGGGCTTCGCGTTCCTGCCGATCGCGGGCGGCATCGCGGTCGCGGCCAACCTGTCCACCATCGTGCTGATGCCCAGGTTCGGGCCCAAGCCGCTGGTCGCGACCGGAATGCTGGTCGGGGCGGGCGCGATGATCTGGTTCGCCCAGCTCGGGACCCATACCAGCTACGCCTCAGGCGTGCTCGGCCCGGTCATCCTGACCGGCATCGGCCTGGGCATG
Source organism: Streptosporangiaceae bacterium (assembly GCA_030044595.1). Lineage (GTDB taxonomy): Bacteria > Actinomycetota > Actinomycetes > Streptosporangiales > Streptosporangiaceae > Palsa-504. The sequence continues at coordinate 1,661 of JASHVM010000322.1, read as the reverse complement.
GTCTTCGCGCCGTCGATCAACACCGGCACCTTCGGCGTCGCCCCGCAAGACGCCGGGGTCGCGTCCGCGACCGTCACCGTGGGCCAGCAGCTCGGCGCGTCGATCGGCACCTCGCTGCTGAACAGCATCTTCGCCAGCGCCGTGGCGGCGTACTTCGCTGCGCACGCGGCGTCGGCCAGGCTCATCGGCGTCCCGGCGCTAACCGGGCTGGCGCTCACGCACGGATACGACATCGCGTTCTCCTGGACGGCTGGCATCTTGGCGGGCGGCGCGGTCGTGGCGGGCATCTTGTTCCGTCCCGGCCCGCTGGTCAGGCAGGTTACGCCCGGCGCTCAGGCCGCCGGGGTACAGCAGGAAGCGGCGGAAGCAGGCCCCGCGGTCACGGCCTGATCGCCTACGCGTCATGTCCCAGCTCGTGTCGCCAGACGCCGTACTGCTCCGCCACCCATCCGCTGTCCTACAGGAGGAACGGGATGAGCATCTTCGTCCTGCTCTTGTACTCCGGGTACGCCTGGGGGAAGGTGGCCGCGAGGTTGCGCTCCTCGACGGTCCCGCAGTAATAGAAGTACGCGACCAGGGCCGCGACGACGATTAGGCCGAGCAGGTTGTCGACCAGCGCGGTCCCCAGCATCGCGGTCAGGAGTCCCGAGTAGATCGGGTGGCGGACGAACCGGTAGGGGCCTGAGGTGACAAGTTCCGGCTCGGCCCGCTGCGTCATCGGCATCCCCCAGTTGCGGCCGAGGTGCAGGCGGGCCCAGACCGCAAGCGCGATCCCGCACACGAACAACAGCGTCCCGATCGCCGCGAGGATCACGTTGTGCACGGCCAGGCTGCCGCCGCGAAGGACGACGGCGATCAGGAAGACCCCGACCACGCTGACGCCGGTCAGCCGCGTTCGCCACCCGCTCTTGACGCTCTCCTTGCTAGTGGAGGCTGACGCGAGCCAGTAGATCCAGAAGACAAGCCAGGCACCACCGATGGCGAGCTTGAGCGCGTGCATGCTACATCTCCGTCTTTTTCAACCGCGGGCTGCTGGGCGGATGTCGATCACCGTATGCCCGGTGCCGGTCGTTGTCATCGGCTCCCGGGTTGATCTGGGCTCTCCGCCCACCGGTTGATGTCTGCCGTCTTGAGGCCAGCCTCTGGGAAGCCGCCGCTCGCAGCGCCTGCGAGGGGAGGGCTGGGCGCGGGGGTGGAGGTGTGGGGCCGTATTGGCGATCCGCCGGCGCCCGGCTCCCGGGCGTTACCCGGGGCGGGGCGGAGGGCCGTGACTTCGCAGGGTCTTGGTGCCGTCGGGGCTGCGGGCGGTGGTGGTCCCGTCCGGGTGCATGGCCACCGTCCAGCCCCATTTGTGGATGGCGATGTGGTGGTGGAAGAAGCAATACAGCCCGCAGTTGCGCACGCTGGTGGTGCCGCCGTCGGCCAGGTGGGTCAGATGGTGCACTTCGCAGGCGGCCGCGGGCTGGTCGCAGCCGCCGGCCCACTGGCAGTGCTGGTCGCGCAGGATTACCGCCCGGCGGATGGCGGCCGGGATCTCGGCGCTGCGCCCGACGTCCAGGGGAAGGGAAGGCCCGGCCAGCCGGGCGCCCAGCTGCCCGGTGCGCAGCAAGCTGGCCAGGCCTCCGGGGCCGGACACCAAGTCGACGGCCTTGCCGATGATG
>JASHVM010000321.1:0-2722 GCA_030044595.1 Streptosporangiaceae bacterium | reverse complement strand
CAGCGCGGCAGCCGACGCGGCCACGATCAGGGCCAGCACCAGGATCACCAGCCCGGCATAGGCCCGCAGCGCCCACCGCCACGGGCGCCCCGGCACTGTGCCGCCCGGGAACAGCAGGATGACCACCGGGACCATCGCGAACGACGGCGCCTGCACCGCGGCCAGCAGCAGGGCCAGCGGAGCCAGCGGAAGCCCGCGGTGGCCGAGGTGGTAATACAGCACCGCGTAGTAATTGGCGGCACCGCCGAGAACGTACACCAGCGTGAACGCGACCATGATCCAGCCGATCGGGTTGCCCGGCTGGCGCCGTGCGATCAGCAGCCCCACCCCGGCAAAGGTCAAGACGATGACCACGCCCGCGGTGATGTCGATCGACAGCTGACCGGCCAGGGCCGACAGCACGACGGCGGCCGCCGCCAGGACCAGCACCGCGCCGCCCAGCACCCACGCCAGCGCCGGCGACGCCGCGCGGAAGCCGCGCGCGGTGACCTCCGGTCCCGCTGATCGATGTCCCGGCGCTGGCTGGGCCTGACCCACGCAGCCCACGCTACGCGCGGACCGTTCCGGGAACGTTACCGCTCAGCGTCAGCCCCCAACGGGGCGGCGATCACCTCCGGGCCGCGATCAGGCGCAAGCCTCCGCTCAGCGTTCCGGCCCGGCGTGCGCCGGGCGTGCCCCGTTGAGCGGCGAATCCGCGCAGGGCCGGGGGGCCTGTCACCGTCTCCCGCGCGTGGCCAGCAGCGCAGCCGGGCGCTGCGATGCTCCCGCACCCGCCTCTGACGGGGCGTCCCCGCACGCGGCGCTGACCAGCGCCGGCCCGCGGGGGCAAGCGGCTGCGGAGCGGAACCATGCTCATCCCGGAAGCGCGACCGCGGCGCGCCACGTCCGCTGCGCCGCCAGAAGGCCACCCGGCCCTTGCCCTGCCCAGGCCACCAGCCGCGCACGGAGACCGCGCGGAGAAGCCGTGGAAAAGGCGTGGAGAACCCCGCGCCTTCCCCGGGCCTGCCGGCCAGTCGGGCTACCGGCGGCGGTCAGACAGGGCGATGGCCTCTCCCGCGCCCGTCAGCTCCTGGTTGAGGTGCCGGAAGGCGCGGATCGGGGCGGCCAGCCAGCGAGTAATCGAGGAGCCGGGCTGCGTGGTCGTCGTGGTCGTCATTGGAATCACCTTTTCATCTGCACCGGGGTCTATGACTACGACCGATCGTGCCCGGCCCCGTGACCTGCATCTGTGCCCTGGCTTACACAGCCGGTGTGCGCCACGTCACACCCGGAATGCGGTGACCGGCGCCGGGCAGCGACACGGTCACCGCACGCGCCATCCGCCGCGGCGCAGCCTCACCGCCGAGGTCATCCCGGCTGTCAGTCGCGCCGACTGACCCACATTGACACGTGGGCCGGTTCCAGGGCGCCGGACACCACCCCGGCCAGGTCAGCCTGGACCGAGTCCAGGTCCACCTCGTCCTTCAGCCGGGCCGCGAACGCCGCCACGGTCCAGTCCGCGTCGTACCGGGCCCGGTTGAACCTCCGGTCCACCGCGTGCTGCACCCGCCGGCGGACCGGGTTGAACAGGGCCGCAGCGGCCAGCGTGGCGACCGCGACCGCGACCGGGGTGTGCAACCCGAGCACCTGGGTGGCCAGCAGCACGAGCCCCGCGTACACCCCGACCAGCAGCCCGGTGACGATCGCGTAGGCCAGGGTGCGGGAGATGATCCGGTCGATGTCATACAGCCGGTACTTCAGGACCGCGACGGCGATGGCAGTCCACAGGCCCACGAACGCCAGGCTCTCCAGGATGTTCACGGCTGCTGAGTTCACCCAGTTCGACGCGACGAATACGACGGCCAGCACCAGCGCGGCCGCCGCGCACCACTTCAGCTGCAACCGCTCCTCACCCGTTGACTTCACGAACCTGACCACCAGCGCCACGACGCTGACCAGAAGCGTCACACTGATCAGGACGACAGCAATCCCGAAGAACACGGCGGTCAGGCCGCCCGGACTGGCCGGGCCGGACAAGGTGAACGGGTGCGCCCACGAGCGGGTGGCGGCGATCAGCATGCATACTGCCGCAAGCGCGAATGCGCCGCCGGTAAACCACGCGGCCAGGCGCCAGCGCCGGGAGCGCACGTACCCCGTCGGGAAAAGCAGGAACAAAAACGCGAGCATCGCGACCGAGATGATCCAGATCCAATTGGACAGCCAGCCAAACGCCCGGCCCGCCGGCCAGGCGCCCGGATGCGCGACCAGTGTGTGCAGCGCGTAAGCACCCGAAAAGCCACTAATGCCCAGGCCCAGGCCCGCCACCAGGAACAGCCAGCCAATCCGGTTCTCCGGCCGCCGGGAGGCAAGGACAAAGCCCGCTATCGGAACGGCCGCGTTCACCACCTGCCCGGAGACGCCGGAGACGGTCCACTCGGTCAGGCTGGCCGGCACCAGATGCCGGTCCGCGTAGGCCAGCACCAGCCCGGCGCCGATCAGCGCGACCGATGCCGCCGCGGTGCACCCGGCCACCCTCCGGGCCGTCCGGGCTCTCATCCGCATTCCCCGCCCGCCGATCAAGGCCACCGGCCGGGGCGCTGGCTGCGCCTCGCCCACGGCCGCAACGGTACGTCCGGACCGTTCCGGGAACGTTACCGCTCAGTCGTGATGTCGGCCGTCCCGACGCCGTATCGGCGTGAAAATGACTGGGGTACCGCCCGTGACGCCGTTCAGTGCCTGGTGC
>JASHVM010000320.1:0-3187 GCA_030044595.1 Streptosporangiaceae bacterium | reverse complement strand
AGCCCGTTCGCAAGGGGCAAATCGTGGTCACGCTGATCGGGGCGGCGGGACGGGATCCAGAGGTCTACCCCCGCCCCGACACGTTCGACATCCAGCGCGAGCCGACCGCCAGCCACCTCGCGTTCTCGAGCGGCATCCACTACTGCATCGGCCAGCCGCTGGCCCGGCTCGAGGCCACGATCGCACTGCAGCTGCTGGCCGAGCGGATGCCCGGCCTGACCCGCCGCGGACGGGTGCAACGGCGCAACGCGACGACGATCCGCGGGCCGGTCCGCATACCCGTCGCCGCGGGACCCGGCCGTCACCGCGCGCCGCGCGCCTCGGTGAACTCCCAGGCGTCAGCGGCCATGGCGCGCAGGTCGCGGTCCGCCCGCCAGCCCAGTTCGGCCTGGATGAGCGCGGACGACGCGACGAGCACGGCCGGGTCACCCGGCCTGCGCGCGGTCACGTCCGCGCCGATCGCGGTGCCGGTGACGTCGGAGCACACGTCGATCACCTCCCGGACCGAAAACCCGGCCCCGTTACCGAGGTTGTACACGCGGTGCTGGCCGGGCCGGCACGCCTCGAGCGCCCGCAGGTGCGCGTCCGCCAGGTCCGTGACATGGATGTAGTCCCGGACGCAGGTTCCGTCCGGGGTCGGGTAGTCGTCGCCGAAGATCTGCACCCGGCGCCCGGCGGCCACGCCGGCCAGTACGGTCGGGATCAGGTGGGTTTCCGGGCTGTGCCGTTCGCCGAACCAGGTGCCGTCGCCCGCCTGGTGTGCGCCCGCCACGTTGAAGTAGCGCAGGCTGACCGCGCCGAACCCGTACAGCCGGGCGAACTCGGTGAGGGTGGTGTCCACGGCGAGCTTCGACGCCCCGTAAGGGTTGGTGGGGCGGCAAGGATCGGTTTCGGTGACGGGCGCGCGTTCCGGCTCGCCGTAGACGGCGGCGGTGGAGGAGAACACGATGGTGCGGACCCGGATCTCGCGCATCGCCTCGAGCAGCGAGATCGTGCCGCCCAGGTTGGTCGACCAGTACTTGGCCGGCTCCGCCACCGACTCGCCGACCAGCGACTTCGCCGCGAAGTGCAGGACCGCCTCGGCGCCGTCGGCCAGGACCTCGGCGGCGCAGTCACGCACCGTGCCCTTGACGAACGTGGCCCCGGCCGGCACCGCGTCGGCGTACCCGGTGGACAGGTCGTCGAGCACCGTGACCTCGTGTCCGGCCGCGATGAGCTGCGCGGCCACCACGCCTCCGATGTACCCGGCGCCGCCGGTGACGAGCACTTTCATGAAGTTGCCTTTCTCTGTCCCGCCTGCCGTAGTCGTTGCGCGGCCTGTTCAGGGACTACGTCGTTGATCCACACGCCCATCCCCGATTCGGTCCCGGCCAGGTACTTCAGCTTGTCGGCCGCCCGCCGGACCCGACAGTACCTGAAGGCGGGCGGCGAACTGGCTGCGCGCCGCCTCATCCCGGACCGGCTCCTGGTGCCACGCGGCGATTTCCAGATTGCCTGCGTGCCCACGGGACTCATACGTTATCCGGTCTAGACTGGCCAGACGTATCGTGTGCCCGGGCGACGGGGACCCAAGTACGCCTGGAGGCTCTTCCGGGTCGGCCCCGTCCGGCCGGGCTGATCGGAGGAAGTCGGCGGTCACGGCGTGAGCAAGGTCGTCCTGGACGTCATCGTCGTCCTGGTCATCGTGTGCATCGGGGGTTTCTTTTCGGCTTCCGAGATGGCTCTGGTTTCCCTCCGGGAAGGCCAGGTCAGGGCGCTGGCTAAGCGGGGCAGGCGCGGCCAGAGGGCCGCGCGGCTGGCCCAGGACCCGAACCGGTTCTTCTCCGCCGTGCAGATCGGCGTGACGCTCGCGACCTTGGTCTCCGGCGCCTACGGTGCCGCGACCCTGGCCGGATACCTCAAGTCGTGGCTGGTCAGGCAGCACGTCTCGGCGGGCTGGGCGGCGACGCTTTCCTTCGTCGTGGTGACCGTCTGCATCACCTTCGTCAGCCTGGTCCTCGGCGAGCTCGCGCCGAAGCGCATCGGGCTGCAGCGGGCGCCGCGGCTGGCGCTGGTCGCCGCGCCGGTGCTGGACCGCATCGCGTCGCTGGCCAGGCCGTTCGTCTGGCTGCTGGTCAGATCGACCAACCTGGTGGTCGCCGTCCTCGGCGGCGATCCGCGCGTCGGCCGGCAGGCCATGACCGAGGAGGAGCTGCGCGATCTCGTGACCGGCGCTCAGGCGCTCAGCCTGGACGAACGGCGCATCGTCGGCGAGGTCTTCGACGCCGGGAAACGGCAGATCCGCGAGGTACTCGTGCCGCGCACCGAGGTAGTTTTCCTGGACGCGGAGACGCCGGTGTCCGAGGCCGCCGCGATCGCCGCGGGCGTCCCGTATTCACGGCTCCCGGTTTTCGCCGACACCTACGACAATGTGATCGGCTTTGTGCACGTAAGGGACCTGCTGGGGCCGGGTGTCACGAATCGCTCCATTCCCGTCAGCCGGATCGCCAGGCCGGTGAAATTCCTGCCGATCAGCAAGACCGTGCTGTCCTCGCTTTCCGAAATGCGCCGCGAGGGAATGCACCTGGCCATCGTCGTCGACGAATACGGCGGAACGGCCGGAATCGTCACCCTGGAGGACCTGGTCGAGGAGCTCATCGGCGACATCAGGGACGAATACGACACCGATCAGGGCCAGGCCACCACGCTGCACGGCGGCGAGGTCGAGGTGGACGGCCTGCTCAACCTGGACGAGTTCGCCGAGCAGACCGGGGTCGCGCTGCCCGAAGGCCCTTACGAGACGGCCGCGGGCTACGTGCTCGCCGCGCTCGGCGACCTGCCCGCCGTCGGGGACAGCGTGCAGGTAGCCGGCCACACGATCACGGTGACCGAACTCGACGGCCGCCGCGTCGCCCGGCTCCGCGTATCCGCCCATCCGCCGCACTCCGCCAACGCCGCCAAGCCGACCGCCCCTCCCGGTTCGGCCCCTCCCGGTTCCGCCTCTTCCGGTTCCGCCGAACCCCCCGGCTCCGCCCGCCCGCGGGACTCCGCCGAACCTCCCGGCTCCGCCCGCCCGGCCACCCCTGCCAATAACGCGGTTCCCGCAGGTCAGGTCCGGCTAAACTCAAAGTCCCCGCAGGAAGGCGGCTAGCGTGCCCGGTGCCTTCGACACTGTTCTCGTCGTTGACTTCGGCGCCCAGTACGCGCA
>JASHVM010000319.1:0-2647 GCA_030044595.1 Streptosporangiaceae bacterium | reverse complement strand
GTTGGCGTGCGCCACTCGGGCCTGGTCGGCGGGGGCCAGCGGCGCGGTGCGGAGGAACCGGACGGCTTGTTCGGTGGACTCGAAGGGGTAGTCGATGGAGAACATCACGTTGTCGATGCCGACTTCGCCGATCGCGGCGGCCAGCGCCGGGTGGGAGAACACGCCGGTGGTGGTAATGGCGATGTTGGCCCGGAAGTACTCCGAGGGCAGCTTGCCCGCGGGGTGCCCGAACTCCAGCACCCCGAACCGGGAGTCCAGCCGGGACAGCTGGAACGGGAGGAACTCCCCCATGTGCCCGAGGATGACCCGGGCGGCGGGGTACCGGTCGAAGACGCCGCCGAGGATCAGCCGGATCACATGCCCGCCGGTCCGCGGCGCCCAGCTCCACATCGCGGTCTCCATCCCCGGGTACCCTTCGGTGACCTTCCAGCTGTCGGCCGGGACGGCGTTCGGGTGCAGGTACAGCGGCACGTCCAGGTCCTGCAGGGCCTGCCAGAACGGGGCGTACTGCGGCTCGTCCAGGTAATGGCCCAGCGTGTGGTCGTTGACCAGGGCTCCGCGCAGGCCCAGCCCGACCGCGCGGCGCAGCTCGGCGGCGGCCTTCGGCGGGTCCTGCAGCGGCACCGCGGCCAGCCCGGCGAACCGCCCCGGGTGCTCGCCGATGACGCCGGCCAGGAAATCGTTGGCCAGCCGGGCGTCAGCCACCGCCACGGCCGGGTCCGGCTGCACCTGGATCCCGGGACTGTTCAGCGACAGCACCTGCATGTCCACCCCGTACCGGTCCATCTCCGGCAGCCGGTACTGGGTGAAATCCGCCAGCCTGCGCTGCCAGTCAGCGGCCACCCCGCTCTTCAGCTGCCGCCACGCCCGGGCCGTATTACCCTCCGTCGCCAGCTTGTCGTACCAGAACGATTCCTCCAGGGCAATGATCTTCACCGGATTGTCCTTCCACTAACAGAGCGAATTACCGAGTCCCCGCGCAGGTCTCGGTGAGCCGGCGTCACCCGGTGGCTATACCGCCGTGCTCCCTGACCGGCTTAGCGGTCCCACCCTGCGCCGGGGACTTTAGGGCGAGCCTGCGCCCGGCAGGCTCGCTTCCTTATTAGCCATGAGCTTCGGCCATGGCGAGGTGAGCGAGCGTCACCTAATCGGAGTGATCTGGTGTCGGCGTTATCCGCGACGCGGCGGCGCGGCAGGATCGTTCACGGCCAATTGTTCGAACAGCACCGCCCACGGCTATCTGCCGCCCGCCGCCGTTATCGCCGCGATGGGCAGCCGAACCAGCGCCGCCAGGCGCGCCGTGCCGGTCGATCGGACCGCTACTCCTTCTGTAGGCGGTCGGACAGGACGATTTCGAAGATCGCTGGGACCGTCTCCTGCCGGGCCCAGTCGCGCTGCAGTTCACAGGCGAGCGAGACCCAGCTGATCGGCTGCCCGCCGGCCTGAACCACCCGGTCGAGGCCAGCGCGGTGGGCCTCGGCCGATGTGCCGGCGATCGCGTCGACGACGGGGTAAACGTCGTACCCATCGCGCAGCGCGTCGAGGGCGGTGAAGGCCATGCAGACTTCGGTCCACAGCGCGCAGATGATGAGCTTCCTGCGCCCGGTGGCGCGGACGGCCTGGAGGAATTCGATGTCCTCCCAGGAGTTGACCGTGGTCCGGTCCAGCGGCTTGTCGTCTGTCAGCAGCTCGGCCAGTTCGGGCAGCGTCGGTCCCTGGCCCGCGGCGACGTTGACGGTCGAGTGCACGACCGGGACCCCGAAGGTCTTGATGGTCTTGACCGTCGAGACGGCGTTCTTCATGAGGAGCGTCGGATCCATCGAGCGGATCGTGGCCAGCTGCGAGGGCTGGTAGTCGATGAACAAGAACGCCGAGTTCTCAGGTGTGAGGAGATGGTCGGCGAGCGGATCGCGGATCGGGGCACTGGTCATGGGGGCGACACCTTCTCGTAGCAGGGATCGGGTGTGCCAGACGCTAGTGACCAGCACGGTGAGCGGCCGTCACCTGGTTTCGGTGATTACCCGTGATTGAGTCCGCCGGCGGAGCGGCGAACTGATTTGTCACTTCCTCTCGGGAGGCCGCTGGGCACGCCGCTCGTCCTCGGCGGCACCCGCTCCTCTTCACACGCCCGGCGTGATCCCGTGGTCCGTCGCCCACGCCAGCTACGCACTGTCAACGAGGCAGATCACCCGGATTCGGTGATGACCTGTCACCTGCCTGGCGGAAAGCCTGGATCTGTCGTGAAGACTCGCACGGGTGCCAGGGGACGTGCCTGAGATTCAAGGGAGAGATCCTGACATCACTCTCCGGCGTTAGCAGCCGCTCCAGTTGTCCCTGCCTGGTATCCGAGCCGGCGGGCCCGACCGATGCGAGTGCGGAATCTCGTACCCGGGCTGGGGCGACTTCTGCCGCACAAACCACATCACGGAAGGTGGAATAAGGTGAACATTTCAGACCGCACGGTGGCGATCATCGGCGCCGGCAACATCGGCAGCACGCTCGCGGCGCACTTCGCAGCTGGCGGTCAGGACTTCCTGCTGGCCGGCCGCGACGCGGACGCCGCCGGGAAGATCGCGGCCGGGCTGGGCGGGCACGCCGAGGCGGTGAGCGTGGACGAGGCGGTCGACCGGGCCGGCGTGCTCGTGGT
>JASHVM010000318.1:0-3572 GCA_030044595.1 Streptosporangiaceae bacterium | reverse complement strand
GGGGGGTCTGGGGGGTCGTCCCGCCGAGGCGAAATTGTCGCCGGGTCCTTCTATGCTGCCAGGTGTGACCACGCTCCGCGATCCGCTGGCCCGCGTGCTGGGCCCCCGGACGAGCAAGCCGCTGGATGCCATCTTCGGCCTGCGCACGGTCGGCGACCTGCTACGGCACTACCCGCGGCGTTACTACACCCGCGGCGAGCTGACCGACCTGTCTTCGCTGCGCGAAGGTGACCACGTCACCGTGCTGGCCAGGGTCGACCAGGTCAGCGAGATCCGGTTGCCGTCCGCGCCGGGCCAGGGACGCCGCAGCCGGCTCCAAGTCATCGTCACCGACGACCGCGCCAAGCTGGTGCTGACCTTTTTCGCCGCGATACACCGGTACCGCCGGGTGCTCGTGCCCGGCATGGTCGGCATGTTCGCGGGCACCGTATCCAGCTTCCGCGGCCGCCGCCAGCTCGTTCACCCCGAGTGCGAGATGCTGCCCGGGGCGCCCCCCAACGCCGACCTGAGTCCCGAGCTGGCCGCCGAGTTCGCCACCGAACTGATCCCGGTGTACCCGGCCAGCGCCAAGCTCAGCTCGTGGGCGATCGACCGAGCGGTTCGGACCGTGCTGGAGACCCTGGACGCGGGGGAGGACCCGCTGCCCGCCGAGCTCATCCAGCGGTACGGGCTGATCGGGCGAGCCGAGGCGATCCGCGCCATCCACCGGCCGCTGGACCTGGCGGACCGGGACCGGGCCAAGGAACGCCTCAAGCACGACGAGGCTTTCGTCCTGCAGGCCGCGCTCGCGCAGCGCCGGCTCGCGGCGGCCGCGATGCCGGCCATGCCGCGGCCGCACGTGGCGGGCGGCATCGCGGACGAGTTCGACGCCAGGCTGCCGTTCACCCTGACCGCGGGCCAGGTCGCGGTGGGCCGGACCATCGCCGGCGAGCTGGCCTGCGCCTACCCGATGCACCGGCTGCTTCAGGGCGAGGTCGGATCGGGCAAGACGGTGATCGCAATCCGGGCCATGCTCCAAGTGGTCGACGCGGGCGGCCAGGCCGCCCTGCTGGCGCCGACCGAGGTGCTCGCGCAGCAGCACTACCGGTCCGTGACCGAGATGCTCGGCCCGCTGGCCCTGCGCGGCCAGCTCGGCGCGGCCGACCACGCCACCGGGGTTGCGCTGCTCACCGGCTCGGTCACGGCCGCGGCCCGGCGCTCCGCGCTGTCCGACGTCTTCACCGGCGACGCCGGCATCGTGATCGGCACGCACGCCCTGCTGGAAGAGCAGGTCCAGTTCGCCGACCTCGGCCTGGTCGTCATCGACGAGCAGCACAGGTTCGGCGTGGAACAGCGGGACGCGCTGCGCGCGAAGGCGGCCGACAACCGGCCGCACGTCCTGGTCATGACGGCCACGCCGATCCCTAGGACGGTCGCCATGACCGTGTACGGCGACCTGGAGACCTCCACGCTGACCGAGCTGCCCGCCGGGCGGTCGGCGATCGCGACGCACGTGGTGCCGGCGGCCGACAAGCCGAGGTTCCTCGAGCGGGCCTGGGAGCGCGTCAGGGAGGAAGTCGCCCGCGGCCAGCAGGCCTACGTGGTCTGCCCGCGCATCGGCGACGGCCCCGACGCTGACGAGGCGGACTATCCCGACGGGGACGACGTCGGCGACGTGGACCTGGCCGGCGGCGTTCCGCGCGGGGTGGTCTTGGGCCGGCGGCAGCCGCTGTCGGTGCTCGACGTGGCCGCGACACTGAACGCTGGCCCGCTGGCCGGGCTGCGGCTGGGCGTCCTGCACGGCCAGCTGCATCCGGAGGAAAAGGACCGGGTGATGCGCGAGTTTTCCGCCCGGGAGCTCGATGTCCTGGTCGCGACGACCGTGATCGAGGTCGGCGTCGACCTGCCGAACGCCACCGCGATGGTCATCATGGACGCCGAGCGCTTCGGCGTGTCCCAGCTGCACCAGCTCCGCGGGCGCGTGGGTCGCGGGACCGCGCCCGGGCTGTGCCTGCTGGTGACCGAGGCGCCGCCCGGCAGTCCCGCCCGGGAGCGGCTCGACGCGGTGGCCGCCACCCTCGACGGGTTCAAGCTGTCCAGGCTGGACCTTGAGCAGCGCAAGGAAGGCGACGTACTCGGCGCCGCGCAGGCCGGCCGCCAGTCCAGCCTGAGGCTGCTCAGGCTGCTCACCGACGAGGACCTGATCAGGCAGGCCCGGGAAGACGCCACGGCCGTGGTCTCGGCCGACCCGGACCTGGCCGGCCACCCCGCCCTGCGCGCCGCCATCGACGACCTCCTCGGCGTCCAGGCCGAGTACCTGGACAAGACCTAAGTCCTGCGAGCGGCGTGCACACTAAAGGGGTGGCACGCGTCATCGCTGGCGAGGCGGGCGGGCGACGGCTGGCCGTCCCGGGCGGTCGGGACACCCGGCCCACCAGCGACCGCGCCAGGGAAGGCCTGTTCGCCACCGTCTCCTCGATGGTGGGATCGCTGGCCGGGGCGCGCGTGCTGGACCTGTTCGCCGGATCCGGCGCGGTCGGCCTGGAGGCCCTGTCCCGGGGCGCCGAGCACGTGCTGCTGGTGGAGTCGGCCGCCCGCGCCGTCCGCGTCATCCGCGCCAACATCGAATCGACCGGCCTGGCCGGCGCCGAGGTCGTCGCCGACCGGGTGGAGCGCGTGCTCGCTCGCGGGCCGTCGCCGGGAGACCGGCCGTATGACATCGTCTTCGCGGACCCCCCGTACGCGCTGCCCGGCGAGGACGTGACGCGCGTGCTTTCGCTGTTGGCCGGGCGGGACGGCCCTCGCGAGGGCGTCGCGGACCGGAACTGGCTGACGCCGGCGGCGCTGGTGATCGTGGAGCGCGCCACCCGGTCCGGGCCGGTGCGCTGGCCGGAAGGGTTCGCGCCGGACCGGGCACGCCGGTACGGCGAGGCTACCTTCTGGTACGGCTTCGCCCCCAGCCGCCCCCGGCCCGCGCCGACCGCTCCGAGCCCGCGTAACCTACTCGCTGAACAGTGAAAGGGGTTCGCGCGTGCACCGCGTAGTCTGCCCGGGTTCCTTCGATCCCGTCACCAACGGCCACCTCGACATCATCGGCCGCGCAGCCGGCCTCTTCGATGAAGTAGTCGTCGCCGTGCTGATCAACGTGACCAAGCAGAGCCTGTTCACCGTCGACGAGCGGGTCCAGATGCTGCGGGAGGCCACCAGCGGTTACGGCAACGTCAGGATCGACCGGTTCCACGGCCTGCTGGTGGACTTCTGCGCCAACAACGGGATCTCCGCGGTAGTCAAGGGGCTGCGGGCCGTCAGCGACTTTGAGTACGAGATGCAGATGGCGCAGATGAACTACCGGATGGCGAAGGTCGAGACGCTGTTCATGACCACCAACCCGCTGTATTCCTTCACCAGCTCCAGCCTGGTGAAGGAGATCGCGAGGTACGGCGGGGACGTCAGCGGCCTGGTCCCGGAGACCGTGCTGTCCCGGCTGCGTGACCGGCTCGCCGAGGAATGACGGGGAAGCCCCGGGTGTTACGAGGTCAAGTTGGGAATACCGCGCACCGCCGGTAGGCTAGGCGGTCGGTTCCGCATCGCTA
>JASHVM010000317.1:0-2804 GCA_030044595.1 Streptosporangiaceae bacterium | reverse complement strand
GGTGAGCGGCTCGACCCCGAGACCTACCGGTGGGCGGGCGAACTGCTCGGCATCCCGGTCATCGACCACTGGTGGCAGACCGAGACCGGCTGGCCGATCGCCGCCGACCCGATGGGACTGGAGGCGCTGCCGACCAAGGCCGGGTCGCCCACCATGCCGGTGCCCGGCTACGACGTGCGGATCCTCGACACCGACGGGGCCGAGATGGAGCCCGGCGAGACCGGCGAGATCGTGGTGCGGCTGCCGCTGCCGCCGGGGTGCCTGCCCAGCCTGTGGCGCGACGACGAGCGGTTCGTCGAGTCCTACCTGACGCAGCAGCCCGGTTTTTACTTCACCGGCGACGGCGGGTACCGCGACACCGACGGTTACCTGTACGTGATGGGCCGCATCGACGACGTCATCAACGTGGCCGGCCACCGGCTGTCCACCGGGCAGATGGAGGAGGTGCTCGCCAGCCATCCCGCCGTGGCCGAGTGCGCCGTCATCGGGGTCAACGACGACTTCAAGGGCCAGGTGCCGCGCGGGTTGGTGGTGCTCAAGGCGGGCGTCAGCGCCGAGCCGGATGCCGTGTCCGCCGAGCTTGTCCAGCTGGTCCGGGACCAGATCGGGCCGGTCGCCGCGCTGCGCAGGATCGACGTGGTCGCGGCCCTGCCGAAGACCCGGTCCGGAAAGATACTGCGCAAGACCATGCGCGGCATCGCCGACGGCCGGGACGAGCCGGTGCCCTCGACCATCGAGGACCCCGCGGTCCTGGACACGCTGCGTCCCATCCTGTCCGGCGGGAGCTGACCCCAGGTCCTGGCCTCAGCGCCCCTGCCAGCGCGGCTCGCGGCCCGCGATGAACGCCGCGTGGAACTCGGCGTAGTCCTGTCCCTTCATCAGCAGCGCCTGCGTCGCCGCCTCCAGCTCGACCGCGGCCGACAGGCTCATGTCCTGCTCCCTGGTCAGCAGGGCCTTGGTCTGCGCGTAGGCCTGGGCCGGCCCGGACGCCAGCCGCCGCGCGAGCGCGCCGACGGCCTCGTCGAACTCATCCTCGTCGGTGAGCAGTGAGACCAGCCCGATCCGGTCCGCCTCGTCGGCGGAGATCGTGTCCCCGAGCATCAGCAGCCGGGTCGCGTGCCCCAGCCCCACCAGCCGGGGCAGCAGGTAGGCCGCGCCCATGTCCGCGCCGGCGAGCCCCACCTTGGTGAACAAGAACGCGAACCGGGCCGCCGGGGTGCAGACGCGGAAGTCGGCCGCGAGCGCGATCACCGCGCCCGCCCCGGCGGCCATGCCGTGCACGGCCGCGATGATCGGCACCGGGCACTCGCGCATGCGCTGAATCACCTCGCCGGTCATCCTGGTGAAGGCCAGCAGATCGTCCGGCGGCATGGACAGCGTCGCGCCGATGATCTCGTTGACGTCCCCGCCAGAGCAGAACGCCCGGCCGCTCCCCCGCACGACCAGGGCCCGTGTGTCGCCTCGCTGCGGCAGCTCGGCCAGCAGGTCCCGCAGGTCGGCGTACGCTTCGAAGGTGAGCGCGTTGAGCTTGTCCGGCCGGTCCAGCCGCACCGTGGCCACGCCATCGGAAACATGGAACTGGAAGTGCCGCCACTGGTCGGTCAGCGGCGCCGAGCCTCGGAACGTGCTCATCTCGCCCTCCAGAGGTATTGCGCACTCTTGACTGCCGTCACAGAAAGTAAATACTGGTAATCTACCCCCACGAGGAAGTGCGGCCAGATGCGGCTATCCCCTTCGGCGTACGTCGATACCTTCTGCCGTGACCGGCTCCCCGCGCAGGACCAGTGGCCCGAGTTCCTGCTCGATCTGCCCGAGCTCAGCTACCCCGAGCGGCTGAACTGCGCCGCGGAGCTGCTCGACGCGACGTCACTGGCGGTGGGCGCTGATCGTCCCTGCCTGCGCTCCCCTACCGAAACCTGGACTTACGGCGAGACGGTCCGCCGGACTAACCAGCTCGCGCGGGTGCTGACCGAGGACTTCGGCCTGCGCCCGGGCAACCGGGTGCTGCTCCGCGGCCCGAACAGCCCGCAGCTCGCCGCGGCCTGGCTCGCCGTGGTCAAGGCCGGCGGGGTGGCGGTTACCACCATGGCGCTGCTGCGCCCCAGGGAGATCGCGACGATCGTCGGGCTGACCGAGCCGAGCCTGGCCATCTGCGACCGCCGCTTCGCCGGGGACCTGGCCGCGGGCGCGCCGGCGCTGACCGCGCTGCTTTACGGCGCCGGCGGGCCGGGCGCGCCCGACGACTTGACGGCCCGCTGCGCGGCCAGGGACGGCACGTTCCAGCCCGTGACCACCGCGGCCGACGACGTGGCCATGCTCGCGTCGACCTCGGGCACCACCGGCCGGCCCAAGGTGGCCATGCACTTCCACCGGGACGTGCTGGCCACCTGCGATAGCTTCTCCAAGTACCTCATCAAGCCGAACCAGGACGACGTGTTCACCGGCACTCCCCCCCTCGGCTTTACCTACGGGCTCGGCGGCCTGCTGCTGTTCCCGCTCCGGGCGGGGGCGTCTACGCTGCTCATCGAGCGCGCGACGCCCGGCGAGCTGGCCGACCTGATCGCGGCCCACGGCGTGACCGTGCTGTCCACCGCCCCCACCGCCTACCGGGCCATGCTGGCCGCCGGGAAGGCCCGGTCGCTGAAGAACCTGCGGCGCTGCGTCTCGGCCGGCGAGCACCTGCCGCAGTCGGTCTGGGAGGAATTCCGCGATGCGACCGGCATCGCGATCATCGACGGCATCGGCTCGACCGAGATGCTGCACATCTTCATCGCGGCGGCCGACGGTGACATCCGGCCGGGAGC
>JASHVM010000316.1:0-3407 GCA_030044595.1 Streptosporangiaceae bacterium | reverse complement strand
CGCCAGCGCGCAGCGCGGACAGGTAGCCGGCGCCTGCCGGGAACCCGGGGTCTCCGGGCGTCCCGGGGTCTCCGGGGGCCGCCGGCCCGCCGGGCTCCGCGGGATTCCCCTGGGGCAGGTCCACGGCGCCTGTCGCCGCGGCGAGGTGGCGCGCCGCGGGCGCGTCGGCCACCCGGTGTACCACCACCACGTTCGTGAGCTCCGCGAGCTCCGCCGCGGCCGGCGCGTACGTGGTGGTCGCGAGGACCGGCAGCCCGAGCCCGGGGCCGCGGGCGATCATGTCGGTGACCGCGGCCCGCGGCATCGAGCCGCACGCGGCGAGCCAGACGATCGCGTCGGCGTCAACGCCGATCCGGTGCAGGTCCGTGCCCGCCGCGAGCAGGTCCTGGCCTACCAGCCGGGTGAGCATCGCCGAGCCGGCCTCCTCCGGCGTACCGGCCAGGCGGAACAGGACCACGCCGCGCTGGGTGACCGCCCGTCCCACGTCGATCTCCGCCGCCGGGTCCCGGACCGGCGGGCGCAGCCACCGGCCGGGCGCTGACGAGCGCAGCTCGCGCAGCTGCCGCGCGAGCTGCGCGGTGGTCGCCGGCTCGGAGTGCAGCAGGCTCACCGAGACCCGCGTCCGCTCGGCCAGCACGTCGCGGCGCGGGTAGACGGCCGGCACATGCTCCATGCGGGCCTGCATCGCCGTCGGGTTCAGCAGGTGAAGGACCTCATCCAGCACGGGAACGCGCGGATCACCCGGCGCGGCGTCGATGAGCTCGAAGACGTCCTCGAGGTAGGCGACGCAGCTGCGCCGGTACTGGCTGCCGGGTCCGTCCCAGCTGACCATGGCCGCGACGAGCGAGGCCCGCTGCGCGGGATCTCCGCGCCGGAACGGCTCGTAGCAGGCCGGGCGCACCCGCGGGTCCGAGGGTTCGGCCGCGGAGTCGCCGAGCACCTGCAGCGGCGCGCTGGCCGCGGCGCAGACCGCGGCCAGCTGCCGCGGCAGGCCCGGGTCGCCCGTGTGGTCCAGCACGAACACCGGCTTGCGCCGGCGCACCGCGGCGTGCACCAGCTGGAAGCTCGTGGCCAGCACGTCCTGTTCGGCCGAGCCGCACACCGACACCCCGCCGGCCAGCTCGGCCCAGGACACGGTGACCCGGGTGCCGGACCCCGCCGTCACGCCGAGGCAAGCGCCCTCCCTGGTCACGACGCCGCCTGCCCGGATCGTCCGCCTGGTCGTGGTCCGCCGGCCGGCCGCCAGCAGGCCAGGCCGGGGCGGCGGCACGTTCCACTCGTCGGTGTGCAGCCAGATCAGCCAGCCGATCACCGCCGCTTCGGCGGCGCCGGCCACGACGGCCAGCGGCAGCTGCCGCGGCAGCCAGCTGCTGATCCCGGTGAACGCGGCGTTGAAGTGCACCAGGTGGGCGGCCTGGTGCCCGCTGGCGCCGAGGTAGGCGGCGACCCGGGCCGGGCCGTCGGCGAACCCGGCGGCCGCGGCGCGCGGACCCACCGCGAGCGTCCACGCCACTCCGACGATCAGCGGGCCGACAAGCCACGAAAGCCGCCACCTGGTCACCCTGGTGACCAGGCAGAACAGCACGGCGAGGATGATGGTCAGCTGCGCGAACAGAACGTGCGCGAGCACGACGAGGACCATGAAAGCAGCCAGGAACTCGCCGCGGCGGGGCGCGTCCCGGGGGACGAGGTAGCGGGCACGCCGTGGCATCTGCTGGGTATCGGTCACGACCCTGGCCGGCATGTCGATCCAGGGTTACAGGCGGAACGGCGCGTGTCCAGGTAGTCACCCTTTCGACACGCTTACGGATGCTAACGGCGCGCTGACCTTAGCCTCAGTTGTCTCAATCGCTACTCGGAACAACTCTGGCTTCAGCATCACCACGGTAAGGCCGACCGGGGAGCGCGAGGAGGAGTCGTCGAACCTGACCGTCACCGTGGTCACCGGCTGCCCCGGCGCCAGCCGCAGGCTGCGCGCGACCGCGGGCTGCGGGGGGCTCATCTCGACGCTCACCGCGGCCGCCGGCGCGTCGGTCAGCATCGTGTCGAAGGACGGGAACTCCTGATCCGCCTTCTGGTCGGCCGCGGGATCGGACTCCGCGTCCCCGCCGGGCGACGGGTCGTGCAGGTACGCGGTTGACACGGCCGCGGGCTCACCCGCCGCCACCCAGACGCAGCGGACGACGCGGATCGGCGCGCCGATGGGCAGGCCGAGCGCCCAGGCCACATCCTGCGGTGCCTCGCGCCGCGACACGTGCCTGGTCTGGCACGTGATCGCGGTGCCCATCGGGTCGAGCCGGGTGCCGAAGCCGGCCGCGCCCTCGACCGGAATCCAGTAGTCGGCCGGGCTGGCCCGGTACAACTGCCCGTCGGGCAGCCGGCGGACCAGCGAGCGGCGGGACAGATCGCTGATCGCGGCGTCGATCTCGGTCAGGCTGACGTCGTACCTTCTGGCCAGCGCGCTGCGCCGGGGCAGCCGCCAGCCCGGCTCGCGGTGGACCAGCGCCGCGGCGATCCGGTCGGCGAGCACCTCGGTGGCCCTGACCGGTATCCGCGGTTCCGGCACGGCGGCGCCGGCCGGCGCGGCCTTGACCGAAGCGGCACTGACCGAAGCGGCACTGACCGAAGACGGACCCAGCTGCGCGGGGACCGCGTGGTCACTGTCGTCAGGGCTAGCGGTCATTCCGGGTATCGCCCAACGTGCCCTCACTCATCTTGGGGCTGAAGCGCGGCGGCACTCTCTGTCTGTCCCACGCCCATTGATACGCACGTTGGGCGAATGGAAATCAACAGGCACGGGATGAGGAGACGGCTAATTTATGTCATGCAGGTGAACGACGATCGGCGGGCGGCGGGCCGGACGGCGAAAGGCGCGGCGCCGGACGGGGCCGGCGCTCGCGCCCTCGGCCGGGCCGGCTGGGCTCAGACGGCGATGTTGACCGTCGTTACCTCGCCGTAGTCGGCCTGAACCGAACGCTCGGCCCGCACGCCACCCGGGGCGAGGACGCGCAGGGTCCACGGCCCGGGGGCGGCAAAGAACCTGAAGCCGCCGTCGTCCCCCAGCGGGACCTCGGCCACGAACTCGTCGCCGGTGCCGAGCAGCCGCGCGTAACCGGTGCCAACCGCGGCGCCGTCGTGGGTGACCCGGCCTTCGACGACCGCCTGGTTGCCGACCGCGACCGTCGCGCTGGCGCCGCCCGCGGGCGCGCCGCACCCTTGAGGGGTGCTGGGGAGGTCAGCGGTGCTCACCGGGCCTCGCCGAGCTCGATGGGCACCCCGACCAGCGACCCGTACTCGGTCCAGGAGCCGTCGTAGTTCTTGACGTTGGGCAGCCCGAGCAGCTCGTGCAGGACGAACCAGGTGTGCGCGGACCGCTCGCCGATCCGGCAGTAGGCGATGGTGTCCCG
>JASHVM010000315.1:0-4132 GCA_030044595.1 Streptosporangiaceae bacterium | reverse complement strand
ACGGCGTTTGCGGCGAGAGCGCCACTCGCCGGGAGGGGGTATCGACGGGACGAGCCTGCCGGAAAGGCCGGTCGCCAGGGTGGGCGGGAAGCGCCCGCAAGTACACGCCCAGGGATTATCTGGACTAAGGGTTCCTTGCGATTCCGCACCAGACCGTTGGCTGTCACGGCGCGGGACTCTTGACAGCAAGCTGGCCGGGCTGGTCCGCCTGATGGGCCGCGCGCCATCTGCGGCATCCGGCTCTGACCCCCAGACCAATGCCGACGATCGCGAGCACGCTCAGACGCACACGGACAACACGACGTACTCAGCCCCGGTCATGGCGGCGGCCCCG
Organism: Streptosporangiaceae bacterium; assembly: GCA_030044595.1. Taxonomy (GTDB): domain Bacteria; phylum Actinomycetota; class Actinomycetes; order Streptosporangiales; family Streptosporangiaceae; genus Palsa-504. Next base: position 3,798 of record JASHVM010000315.1, on the reverse strand, counting down.
GTGCGATCACGGGCTCAGATGCTGCTGTCAGCCGCCGGCTGCCTACGCGCCGGGCGGGCGTGAGCGCAGCGTCCTGGCGCCGCGGCCGCCTGGTTGCCCCGGCGGCAGCAGCACGGTGTTTGTCTGCCATGGCCAGCGACCTGTCAGCTCCACTTCCGGCGAGAAACCCAAGACGGTGAGAATGGTCTCGAGAATTTGACACTAATTATTCCGCGGAATCTCCGAGATCGTCATCGCCTTCGAAGCCCGCAGCCGCCAGCACCTCGGCGGCGATCGGCGGTGGCGCGTGAAAATCCCATGCCTTGAAAAGGACCGCGTTCGGCACGCCCATAGCGCGCCCCTGCCTTGCGGTGACACCTGTGATCATGAGCCGGGCAGGGGGGTGGCCGGGTATTCCGGCCAGGTACTGGGCATGCGCTTCCAGAGAGGCAATGCCGCGTTCGAGCGGAACTCCGCTGACGTCCACACCGTACGTCGGCCGCGGGTCCCCGCCCACCAGCAGCCACCGCACCGACCACGGCGCCAAGCCCTCGTCGAGCAGCTCCGGGAAGACCCAGCGGTTCGCGGCATCCCGCAGCGCATCCACCGCGGCCAGGCCCGCGACCCGATGATCAGCCTGGTTCAATCCGACGACGGTCTCGACGTCCCACGACCCGGCCACCACCGCGTCCGGCCTGCGGCGGCGGATGACCCGGGCGATGTCACGCCGCAGGGCCACACTGTACTCGAGCACGCCATCTGGGTAATCGAGGAAGTCGATGTCGGTGACGCCGACCGCCTGCGAGCCCGCCATCTGCTCGGCGGTGCGCAGCGGCGCGGTCCGCTCCGGAGGGCTGCCGTCCATGCCAGCCTCACCCCGGGTCAGCAGCAGATACGCGACCTCCACGCCGCGCGCCGTCCAGGCCGCGACGGCGGACGACACCCCGTACTCCACATCGTCCGGATGTGCCGCCACGCACAGCACCCGGCGGAAAGCATCATCGGCAAACGGGGGGATCACGTCGGTGGCCATGGCCGACAGCGTAACGACCGCCAGCGGTCAGGCCATCGAAGGCCTAGCACCTCCGCATACTCACTTTCAGCCGGTTATGCCGGCCGGTGCGAGCAAGCCGCGGAGCGGTCAAGTCCCGAGCCAGGTTCATCGGTCACCTTGGTAGGTTGAGATGCCCTGGCGAAGGAGGGTCGACGTGAAGGCGCTCGTATTCCGGCACAACCTGGCCCGCGAGGCGGTCTCGACCATCGGCGGACGCGTCGACCGGCGTGCCTTCGTCTCCCGTTTCGCGCCGGTCCGTATCGAAGACGTCGATGAGGCGCCGCTCCCGGCTGAGGACTGGGTACGCGTCGAGACGACCTTCTCAGGTCTGTGCGGCTCCGACGTGAAGCAGATCCTGCTCAACGGCTCCCGCGACAACCCGCTCACCGCCCTCGTGTCATTTCCGCACGTGCTCGGCCATGAGGTGGTCGGGCGTCGTGCGGACACGGGCGAGCGCGTCGTCCTGAACCCGTGGCTGTCATGCACCCCGCGCGGCATCGACCCGCCGTGCGAGGCCTGCCGGGTCGGACGTTACCCTTGGTGCCGCAACTTCCGCTGGGGTGACCTGCCGGCCTCGATACACCTCGGGAACTGCGCCGCGGCCGGCGGGGCGCACGCCGAGCGTTTCTGCGCGCACGTATCTCAGCTGTTCGCCATCCCTGATGGCGTCTCCGATGAGGCGGCCGTGCTGGCGGATCCCGTCAGCGTCTCGCTGCGCTCGATCCTGCTCGCGCCGCCCTCTGACGGCCAGACGGTGCTGGTCTATGGCTCAGGCACGCTGGCGTTCGCGGCAGTCGCGCTGCTTCGTTACCTCTATCCGGGCACCGAAGTATGGGCCGCGACGCGCCCCGGCACCCGGGCCGCGCTGGCGACCCGTTTCGGCGCCCACGCCGTGCTGCCCTCCTCGCCGGACGAGCTCGTCGCGCAGGTCGCAGGACGGGTCGGCACCACGCCGCTCGAGCCCTGGAGCAAGCGCAACTGGCTGCAGGACGGCCCGGCCGTCGTCTACGACACGATCGGCTCGACCGAGACGGTGGAGACTTCGCTCCGGCTGCTCACGACGGGCGGCACGCTAGTCATCTCCGGAGTCGAGCCGCCGAAACGCTTCGAGTGGACCCCCCTTTATTTCAAGGAGTTGCACGTCGTCGGCTCGAACGGCTTTGGCATCGAGGAGGTGGGAGGCGTCGCCAAGCACGCCATGGAGCACTATTTCGACTTCGTTTCACATGGCCTCGATCTGACCCCGGTCATCACGCACCGCTTCCCGCTCGACCGCTGGGACGATGCGGTGCTGGCGTTGAAAGACTCGCGGCGCACCGGCGCCGTCAAGGTGCTGCTGGAGCCGCACGCTAATGGCCGCCCGACGTAGCCCGCGGGTGTCCCTGGCCCTGCGGTTTTCAAAGGCTTAGAACCACCGCGATGGCGCGGAAGGTCGACACAGATGACAATCTCGTTTTCATTCATCTCCCGTTCATAAATGCAGCTTATCTATTAGATATGAGCCGGGTTATCACCCTCCCGGGGTGATTACGCGTTGTTTTCAGTCGTTTATAAAAGCAATGTGGTCTGCCTGAGTCTGCCGAGTGCCGGTTCGGCGCACTGTGACAGCACAGGGTCACGAGGCGGGCGGCAGCCGGGACGCTGCCTTACAGGAGCTGGAGAGGGGCTGTGATGGGCGCCGAAAGTGAGCGAGTGGCAGGATTTGGCAAGCTCGAGGACGGGCTCCGCCAGGCGGGCGACTGGTACCGGTGGGGGCCGTACGTCAGCGAACGGCAGTGGGGGACAGTACGGGAGGACTACAGCGCGAACGGCGAGGCCTGGGATTACCTGCCGCATGATCAGGCGCGGTCGCGGGCCTACCGCTGGGGCGAGGACGGCCTGGCCGGGTTCTGCGATGTCGAGCAGCGCATGTGCCTGTCCCTGGCGCTGTGGAACGGCCGCGATCCGATCCTGAAGGAGCGCGCCTTCGGGCTGACCGGGTCGCAGGGCAACCACGGGGAGGACGTCAAGGAGTACTGGTGGTACCTGGATGCCATTCCGAGCCACGCGTGGAACCGGTGGCGCTACCACTACCCGCAAGGCCCGTTCCCCTATCAGGACCTGATCAACCAGAACGCCTGGCGCAACCGGTACCAGCCCGAGTACGAGCTGGTGGACACCGGGATATTCGATGAGAAGCGGTACTGGATCGTGGAGGTGCACTACGCCAAGGCCGGCCCCGATGACTTGCTGATGAAGATCTCAGTGACCAACGCGGGCCCGGACGCCGACACGGTGCACGTGCTGCCGACCGCCTGGTTCCGCAATACCTGGACGTGGGAGATCGACGCCGCCAAGCCGGCTATGTCGGCCACCGGCGATACGTCGGTTGGGATCGAGCACCCGTGGCTCGGGCAGCTCGAGCTGCTCGCGGACCCCGGCCCGGACGGCGCGGCGCCGGAGGTCCTGTTCTGCGAGAACGAGACGAACACCAAGCGGTTGTACGGAGTGGAACCGATCACGCCATACCCCAAGGACGGCATCGGTGACCACGTGATCCACGGAGCGCCTACCGTCAATCCCGACCGCGCCGGTACCAAGTGCGCCTTCTGGTACAAGGTCACTGTGCAGCCTGGTGAGACCGCCGAGCTGCGGCTGCGGCTGCGGCCGGCCGCCACGCAAGCAGGTAGCGAAGGAGCGGCCGCCGCGTTCGGCGCGGGGTTCGAGCAGGTGATGGCGCAGCGCCGGGCCGAGGCGGACCAGTTCTACGCCGAGCTGACCCCGGC
>JASHVM010000314.1:0-11438 GCA_030044595.1 Streptosporangiaceae bacterium | reverse complement strand
CCCGTCACCCACGGCTCGTCGCTGACGCACCGGACGCCGTGGTCCGGCACCACGAACGTGCCCCAGCCCGCCGTCAGCCGACTGGCCGCGTCCGCCCCGCGGATCACCCCGCCGAGCACCGGGTAGTACCAGTCCATGGCGAACCGGCTCTTGTCCGCGAACGCCTCCGGGCGCGCTGCCACCAGGTGCGCGAGCTGGTCCGCGGCCAGTTCCCAGTCGGGCTGCGGGTCGTCGGCCAGCTTGGCCAGCGCGATCGCGCAGCGCAGGCTCTGGTGGATGCTGGAGCAGCCGGACAGCAGCGCGTACCCGCCGGGCGCCCCGGCGGCGTCGCGCTCCCACAGCACCTCGCCCCGCGGCGCGCGCAGCCCGAGCGCCCACTCCACGGCGAAGCGCACCGTCGGCCACATGGTCAGCGCGTAGGCCTCGTCCCCGGTCACCAGGTACTCGTGCCAGGCGCCGACGGCGACGTACGCGGCGTGATGGCTTTCCGCCGCCGGGTCGGTGACGACGCCGCCCACGCTGGACCTGGGCCAGGACCCGTCGGCACGCTGCGTCTCGCGCAGCCACGCGTACGCACGCCGGGCCGGCCCGCGCAATCCGCACGCACTCAGCGCCATCGCGCACTCGACGTGATCCCAGGCGTCGACGTGCCCGTCCGGCCAGGCGATCGCCCCCGAAGGCTCCTGCACCCGCGCGACCCACTCACCCGTAGCGCGCACGTCGTCCCAGTTCAGCGGCACCTCCGCCCGCACCAAGCCGCTCGTCATCCCCCGGTCCCCTTTGCCGCTCGCCGTCCCCCGGTCCCCTTCACCGCTCGCCGTCCCCCGGTCCCCTTCGCCGCTCGCCGTGCCCCGGTGCTCCTTGCCGATCGCCGCCCTCCGGTCCCGTTCGCCGCTCGCCGTGCCCTGGTGCCCCTTGCCGCCCTGGCCTCACCCCTCACTGCGCCGCCTCGGCTTGACCGCGTATACGACCAGGCTCTTCCCTATCAACGGATTGAGCGCCCTGTCGGCCAGCCGGGTCAGAGTCGGCCCGCGGGCGATGTCCCAGACCAGCATCTGGTGATAGGCGCTGGCCAGCGGGTGCTTGTCGTTGTGCACGCCGACCGCGCACTTCAGCCACCAGTACGGCGAGTGCAGCCCGTGAGCGTGGTGGTGCCACCCGACGTTCAGCCCGGCCCTGGCCAGCTTGGCTTCCAGTTCGACCCTGGTATAGATGCGCACGTGCCCGCCGGGAACCTCGTGATATTCGGTGGACAGTGCCCAGCAGACCCGCTCCGGGAGCCAGCTCGGCACCGTGACCGCGGCCAGTCCGCCGGGTCGCAGCACCCGCGCGAGTTCGTCGATCGCCCGCTGGTCGTCCAGGACGTGCTCCAGGACCTCGGCCGCGATCACCCGGTCGAACGTCCCATCGCCGAACGGCATCGCGGTGGCGTCCCCCGAGATAGCCGTCGCGCCGGCCGACTCACCGGCCTCGCCCGCCTCCCGCATCGCGCCGAACATGCCCACCACCGGCGCGAGTTCGGTGGGGTCCAGGTCGAACGCGACCACGTCCGCGCCGCGCCGGTATACCTCGAACGCGTGCCGCCCGCCGCCGCAGCCCAGGTCGAGGACGCGCTGGCCGGGCCGGACCGGGAACCGGCGGAAGTCGACGGTCAGCATGAGGATGACCCGACGTGCCCCGAAGGTCCTGTCCCCTGTCCGGCGGCCGGGGTCCTCTGTCCGGCGGCCGGGGTCCCCTGTCGGGCGGCCGGGGTTCTCTGTCGGGCGGCCCGGGTTTTCTGTCCCGGGGCCGGGGTTCTCCGTCGGGCGGCGCGGGTTCTCGGTCCGGCGGCCGGGTCTCGCTGCCTGGCCCGGGCCTCCGCGATGGCATCGGAATACTCCGCCACGGTCGCCTTCGCCACCGCCGGCCAGGCAAACCGCTCGCCGACCCGCCGCAGCGCGCGGTCCGCGAGCACGGCGCGCTCGGCCGGGGAGTCGTGCAGGCGTCTCAGCACCGCGGCCAGCTCCTCACTGTCGGCCGGCGTGACCAGCGCGGCGGCGTCCCCCGTCACCTCGGGCAGCGCTCCCGAGTCGCTGGCTACCAGCGGGGTGCCCGACGCCATGTGCTCGACCGCGGGCAGCGAGAACCCCTCGTACAGCGAGGGCACCACCGCGATTTCCGCGCTGGCCAATAGCGCCGAAAACGCCTCATCGTCCAGCCCGTGGGTGAACGTGACCCGATCGGCCAGGGACAGCTGGGCGGCCAGCCGCCTGGTGCCAGGCCCGGGCTGCCCCACGATGACCAGGTGCACGTCCCGGTCGGTGGCCAGCTTGCCGACCGCCCGCAGCAGCGTGGCCACCCCCTTGATCGCCAAGTCAGCGCTGGCCACCGCGATGATCCGGCCGGGAACCCGCGCCACCTGCCGCGGCCGGAACACCCGCGTGTCCACTCCCAGCGGGATGACGCGCACGCGATCGGGCGGAACCCTGAAGTCGCGGCAGATGTCGCGCTTGGACGCCTCCGACACGGTAATCAGCGGCCCGGTCCCCGCCTCCCGCCCGGGCTCCGTCCCCGCCTCCCGCCCGGGCTCCGGCCCTGGCCCGGTCCCCGCCTCCCGCCCGGGCTCCGGCCCTGACTTTGTCCCTGGCTCCCGCCCGGGCTCCGGCCCTGGCCCTGGTCCGGCGATCCGGCGCGCGACCCTGGCCTGCATCCGGACGAACCCGTACCAGCGTCGCCGGGACAGCCTGTCCAGCCCGTGCAGCGAAGCCAGGTCGATGCGCCGGTCCACGCTGATCGGATGATGGATGCTGGTCACCAGCGGCAGCCCGATCCGCCGGACGCCGAGCATTCCGTAGCCGAGCCCCTGGTTGTCGTGGACGAGATCGAATTCCCCGGCGCGATCGGCCAGCGCCCGCAGCACCCTGATGCTGAACGTCAGCGGCTCGGGGAAGGCGCCGGTCCACATCATGACGGTCTCGAGCACATCGGTCCAGTCCCGGTACTCGTGCCATCGCGGCGTCCGGAACGGATCGCGGTCGCGGTACAGGTCGAGGCTGGGCACCCGGGCCAGCCGCGGGCCGGGATCGAGTTCCGGGTACGGCTGGCCGGAGAACACCTCGACCTGGTGCCCGAGCGCGTCAAGCTCCCTGCTCAGGTGGCGTACGTAGACGCCCTGCCCGCCGCAGTGGGGCTTGCTGCGGTAAGAGAGCAGCGCGATCCGCAGCGGATGGTCTGCGGTCACCACGGGCTACTGTCCCGGCACAGCTTGAACCCGGCTGCCGCGATAATGGAGTTGCCTGAGAAAGCGCTGTGCGCCGAGGGCAGGTCACCGACCACCGTGAAATCATATTGGGGGCGCGCTCGGCTCCTGCACGCGGTCACCCGAACAGGCCAGGTCCATGAAAAGCGGATATTCGCGAATTGAGCGAAGTAGGCGCACGAAAAGCCAGCTACTCGTCAGGTCGGCCCGCAAGATCGATCGGTCCTGGGCTCACGCGACTCCAGCCAACCGCATGAGCCCGGTACGGGCAGCGTCAGGGCTGAGCACCGGCAGGGAGGCCTCGAAGTCGCGTTGGTCAGCGTCCGTACCTGGCTTGTCGAGACCCGGCCGCGCCTTGATCGGCATAGCCTCCCGGCATCCGCCGCAGACGGTCCTGCGCCTGACCCGGAAACCAGGATCGCGGCTGTCTGCGCCACAACGCCCGCCGGCCCTAGCGAACCGCTGCGAATGATCATGGTCGCTGACGAATGACTTTGCCGGGTCCTAGGCAACAACCCGCTATCTCCGCCACCCTCCACAACGTTTGTGCGGTTTGCCCCGATTTGAACTTTGTAATCCTAAATAACCCATGTCCTAACCCGGTCGCCCCGTCGTGCCCCTTCCGCCGCCCCTGGCCCGCACCACATGGATCGGAAAGATAATCGAATATATCGGCTCGCCAGCAACGGAAATGTCAGTCGTGCCTGCTATAGTGCAATTAGAAAACGGTGCCGAAGATAACAGACAGGGCTTAACGTGAGCCGCAAATAGAGTCCAAAACACCGTTCGCCACGGCTAGCTGGAGGAGGTGAGAAACTCGACGTGAGCATCGTGATGATCCCGGCTAGCGCCGCTGAGGCGCTGGGCATGCTGCGGTCCGCGATGGGGTTCCTCGCCGACGCGGACACGGCCCAGATGCCGACCGCGGCGCTGGCGGAGTGCCTGCGGGGCCTGGAACAAGCCGACGCGGTAGGGGCGGCGGCGCGGGGCCGGTTCCTCCAGGCGTTTGACGCCAAGGATGGTTCCCTGGCCGACGGGCAGCGGACCACCCGTACCTGGCTCGTGCACTGCCTGCGGGTGACCCGCGGCCAAGCCGGTGAGCACAAGGCGGTGCAGGCACTGGCGAAGGAGCACCGGCCGCTGATGGCCGGGCTGCGTGAGCAGGCGGTCACCAAGTCGGTCGCACTCCAGCTAGTCAAGTGGACGATGGCGATCCCGGAGGAGTTCCGCGAGCAGGCCGAGGAGATTCTGATCGCCGCCGCGCGGGCCGGGGCCGACCTGCGGGCACTGGCCGCGATCTGTGCCGAGATCCGGTACCGCACCGCCCCGCCGGATCCCGACAACGACCAGGACACCCGCCTGGACCGCGGCCTGTCCCTGGACACCACGCTGGACGGCGCCGGGGTCATCCGGGGCGATCTCACCCCCGAATGTGCCGCGATGGTCCAGGCGGTGCTGGACGCGCTGTCGACGCCGCAAGGCGGCGGAGACCTGCGCACCCGGCCGCAGCGGTACCACGACGCGCTCGCCGAGGCCATGAAGCGGCTGCTGGCCTCTGATCTCCTCCCGCAGCGGGCCGGGCAGCCCGTCAAGGCGCTGGTGCACATCCACATCGGCGAGCTGCTCGACCTGGACGCCGGATCGGTGCTGCAAGACAAGTGGATCGAACAGTACCGGAGCCGGTGGGCCGCGCAGCGCGCGGCCGCGTCGGTGCGCACCGGCGACGGCGGCGCTTGGCTGGACGGCGACGCGGCCCTGAAGGTCGCTTGCGACGCGGTAATCGTGCCCGTAGTCGAAGGTGACCTCAACTTCGCCGCAATCGAAGAGATCATCGCCGCGTGTGTCCAGTACCACCGCATCCGCTCCCGGGCCGCCGTCGGCCAGAACGATGCCGCAGGCGAGCAGGACGGCGCGATTGGCGTCAGTACCCAGGCCAGCGCGGACGGGCACGCTAGTCCGGCCGGGCCGGACGCTGCCGACGGCCAGGACGCGCCCGACGGCCGGGTCGCCGAGGTGCTGGCCATGCTGGAGCACCAGATCCTCGGCCAGGTCATCCAGGTCGTCTCCGGTCCCGGCGGGGTCGCCTCATTCTTGCGCCGGAACCTGCTCGGCAAGGGCCTCAACGGGCCGTCCCTGCCGCTGGACGTCGGGCAGGCCGGCGACATCCCGGTCCACCTGCGTCGGCTGGTAGACCTGCGGGACCAGGGCTGCCAGTTCCCCGGCGGCTGCGACCAGCCCGCGGCCGGCTGCGAGCCGCACCATGTCCGGCACCGGGCCGACGGCGGCCGCACCAGCCTGGCCAACCTCGCCGATTACTGCTGGTTCCACCACCACGTCGTGCTGCACCAGATGGGCTGGACGCTGACCGTGCACCCGGACGGCACCAGCCAGGTCAAAAGCCCGAACGGGAAGATCATCCGCAGCCACAGCCCGCCACCCTGCCGCGGGGAAACAAGAGCCTGATTGGAAACGCTCCCTGGCGGGGCCGCGGAAACAGTTCGACGGCTCCTCGGGATCCTGGCACAGTGGCGCACCATGGGTGACTTCGATCCGGTGACCGCCGCGGACGTCCAGCTCATGCAGAGCCTGGCGCAGCGCGTCACCGCGGTCCGCCCCGACCTGGTCAACAGCGACGCTACGTTCGGGGAGCTGGCCTGGATCTGGGGCAAAGGACACGCCGCCGACGGCCGGACCTGGCCGCGCCGGCTATGGTTCTCCGGCGGCGCGCTGGTGGCGTGGGGCTGGGCTTACCTCCCGCACCAGGTCAGGCGCAGTGACGGGTCGGTACAGGACGTCACCCGCGCCTACCTGGGTTATCAGGTCCACCCCGGCCACGCCGCGCTGGTTGACGAGGTGATCGTCTGGTATGACGCTGGCGGCCGGCCTTGAGCGCACCGTGATGCCGTCGGCTGCCGACGAGTCCGCGCTGACACGGTGGGCGGGGCACGGATACCAGACCGACCCGGCATCCCTCGGCGACACCGGATCCTGGACTCAGCTCAACGAGCGGGTCCTCACCGACGTGGAACATCCGGTGCTGCCTGCCGGGTTCCGGTTCCGCACCGCTGATGAGGCCGGGCCGCAGGCTGCGGTCCAGGCGCACGTGGACGCCTGGGCCCCGTCGACCTACACAGCCGAGGGCTACGAAGGCGTCCGGCGGACGGCCACCTATCGCGGCGACCTCCACGTCCTGGTGGAGGCGCCAGACGGGACCATGGCCGCGTCGACGATCATGTGGCTGGATGAGGCCAACAAGACCGCCGAGTTCGAGCCGGTCGGGACGCATCCGGGCTACCGGCGCCTAGGGCTCGGCACCGCGATGCTCCTGCACGGGATGCACCTCGCGCGGCAGGCCGGGGCCACTCACATGACGGTCGCCTGCCTGGGAGCGCCGGGGCACCCGCAGGCGCGCGGGCTGTACTACCGAGTCGGGTTCCGGCCGTTCACGCGGGACGCGCCGCTGATCAAGCCCGCGGTCTAGCGCCGGGGCCGCGACCAAACCGGCTCTAAGCCGGGTCCGGAAGGACCAAGCGCGACCCAGGCGGTCCGCACTACCAACCACCAGAGCGCCTTTTCGTCCGACCCGAACTGGCATGCTCGGGACGGCACCGAGGCCATGCCGTGAGCGCAACCCGATTATCGTTTCCCGAGGAGCACGTGGACGGAGGTGGCAACAAGGTGGCGCACAGGTTCCCGGCGCTCATCGCGGCGCCTGCCGCGGGCGAGGGCCGGATGTGGCTGACGAACGCGCGGCTGTTTGACGGAACCGGGGCACCGCTGCGCGAGCATGCGGCGATCCTGGTCGAGGACGGAATCATCCGCCGGGTCACCGACGCCGCCGAGCCCTGCCCGGACGGCGCCCGCCCCTTGGACCTGGGCCAGCGGGTTCTCATGCCCGGCCTGACCGACGCCCACACGCACGCATCGGGCACCGTGCCGCGCGTCGCGAAGGGCGCCGAGGAGCCGCTGCCCGGGATCGCGGCGCATTTCCTGCAGGCCGAGCTCCGCGACTACCTGCGCCTGGGGGTGACGACGATCCGCGTTTGCGGGTCGCAGGGATCGCTACCGCAGCAGGCCCGGCAGGCCATGCGTTACCAGGCATTCCGCGGCCCGCGGGTGCTGACCTGCGGGAAGATCATTTCGGCGACGGCGCCAGGCGGACGTTTCTACGGCGACATGTACCGCGAGGCGGACGGTGAGGACGACGTGCGGCGGGCGGTCAGGGAGCAGATCCGGGCCGGCGCGGACTTCATCAAGATGATGACGACCGGCGCCCGCTCCAACGAGCTGGAAGATCCCGAACCGCTCCAGCTCACCGAGCCGGAGTTGGCGGCCGTCACCGGCGAGGCGCACCGGATGGGCTTCCGGGTTTCCGCTCACGCCGAAGGCCTGGACGGCTGCGCGGCGGCGATCAGGCACGGCGCCGATACCATCGAGCACGGCATGTACCTGCACCGGCGGCCGGACCTGCTGGAGGCCATGGCCGCCGCCGGTCAGGTCCTCGTGCCGACCCTGTCGGGCTACTACTGGATGTCTGGCCTGGGGGAGGAGGTCATCGACCCGGCCCAGGCGCGGGCCGAGCCGGACATGCCGCCCGTCCTGGTCGAGCTGGCGCAGCGAAACCTCACCGAGGGAGCGGCGACCATGCGGGCCGCCCGCCGCGCCGGCGTGAAGATCGCGCTCGGCAGCGACACGAGCCTGGCCGTGGGGCTCGAGATCCAGCGCATGGTCCACCACGGCCTCCCTGCGGACGAGGCCCTGGTGGCCGCGACCAGGACCGCGGCCGAGGCGCTGGCCTTGGACGAACACATCGGCACCGTCACCGAAGGCAAGCTCGCCGACCTGACCGTCGTCGACGGCGATCCGCTGCGAGAACCGCGCCTGCTGTCCGACCCGGCCCGGATCTGGCTGGTCCTGCAGCTGGGCGTCCCGGTGGCGGGCCAGCTGCTCGCGAACCCGGAATTCTCCGGGTGACGGATGACCGAACAGCGCGTACCCTCTGGGCATGTTCAGGCGGTACGCGTTCGCCTGCGCCTACCTGGCGTGTTACCTAGTCGCCGAGCTTGTCTACGTTCTGCTGAACCCGCATGAGCAGGCCGCGCTGACCGCGTGGGCCAGCACCAACGTCGCGAATCTCGAGCACGAGCCGATCGGCCCGCTGATCCTTTCCGCGTTCGTCGGGCCGGGATACCTCCTGGTCTGGCCGGTGGTGATCGCGCTGGCGCTGTTCCCCGCCAACCGGGCGCTCGGCAACGCCAGGACGGCGCTGATCTGCGTGGCCGGGCACGTGATCGGCACCGCGGTCAGCGAGGGCATCGTCGCCTACCGGGTGGACGCAGGCCAGCTGCCGGTGGCGGACAGGTACCTGACCGACGTGGGTCCCTCCTACGTAGTGGTCTCGGCCCTCGTGATCACGATGATCTGCGGGATCTGGCTCGAGCGGGCGGTGGCGCTGCTCCTTTTCGCGGGGTTGGTGTTCGGCGGCCATATCTTCAGCGGCCTGAGCCATCTCGACGTGGCCGCCGTCGGCCACCTCACCGCCATAATCACCGCGGCGGTCCTCACGCTGATCCTGGTCCGGCGCGGCCGGCCTGCGCCTGTCGCCGCCGATCAGCTGACGTGACCGACGAGCGTGCCGATCAGGTAGGTGATCCCGACGGCACACGCCCCCAGGAGCAGCTGGCGCAGCGCGCCCCGCCAGAACGGCCGGGCGGTCAACCGCGCCACCACGCCGCCGCCTACCACCGCGGCCACGGCGGCCAGGGCGAGCGCGGCGGCCAGTACGTCCCAGCCGAACAGGTAAGGCAGCAGCGGGATCAGCGCCCCCACCGCGAAGGAGGCCAGCGACGCGCCGGCCGCCACCACCGGTGAGGGCAGCTCGCCGGGGTTAACGCCGAGCTCTTCCAGCGCGTGCACCTGCAGCGCCTTCTCCGGCTGCGCGGAGATTTCGGCGGCCGCCTGCCGGGCGGTGACGGCGCTGACGCCCCGGGCGCGGAGCATGCCAGCCAGCTCGGCCTGCTCGGCGACGGGGTTGTGCTCGAGTTCGAGCCGCTCCTTGTTGACCTCAGCGTAGACAAGCTCGTTCTGCGAGGAGACCGACACGTACTCCCCGGTCGCCATGGAGCAGGCGCCCGCGGCCAGGCCGGCCAGCCCGGTGAGCACGATCGTGTGCGACGCCCCGCCACCGCCGCCGACCCCAGCTATCAGCGACGCGTTGGTCACCAGCCCGTCCATAGCCCCGAACACAGCCGGACGGAGCCAGCCGCCGGATACGTCCCGGTGCTGGTGCCCGAGCGCTTCGGGCCGCGCCCGGTGATCGGTCGCCATGCCGACTGCCTTCCCCCGTCTGCGCCTGCGCACACCGCGTGCCGCGCCGAATCACCCTACCCGCCGTGGGCCTTGGGCCGCGCGCCCTAGGGCACGCGGCCCAAGGCGCCCTAGGTCATCGCCGCGTTGTACAGGAACAGGTGCCCGATCGCGGTCGGGTAGACGCCGGTCACGTTCGTCGCCGTCGCCGTCAGGTAGTTGTAGAAGTACGCGTAGATAATCGGCGTCTGCTCCAGCAGTAGCGTCTCGATCTGCCCGGCGATGGTCCGCTGCGAGGACAGGTCCGGAGCCGCAATGTACTGGGCCGCCAGCTTGTCGTACTGGGCGTTGTTGAAGTGCGCGGCATTCCACGTTCCGGTGCCCGCCGCGGCGTTGTAGGTCTCCAGCGGCGCGCCCAGGAACACGTTCGGTACGCCGCGGTGTCCGTAGTCGACCAGGCTCATCGTGGCGTCGAGCCAGTCGGAGTTCCCGAACGTCGCCTTGCCGTAGTACGCGGACTGAGCCTCCACCTTGAGGTTGATCTTCACGCCGATTTCGGCCGCGCTCTGCACCACGATCTGGGCGAACTCCGGGATCTCCTGGACGTCCTCCGTCACCAGCTGGGTGGTGAACCCCGAGCTGTGCCCCGCCGCGGCCAGCAGCGACTTGGCCTGGCTGATGTTCTGCACGCGCTGGGCGACGCTGGTGTTTGTGGACGGGAAGACCGGCGCGAACGGGCTGTCGTTCCCGATGTCGGCCAGGCCCTTGAACAGCGCGGTGACGATGTCCGGCCGGTTGAGCGTCAAGGCGATCGCCCGGCGTACCCGGGCGTCGGTGAACGGCGCCTGGTCGTTGCGCATCGACAGCTCGCGGTGCGCGCTCGACTTCAGCTTGATGACGTTGTAGCTGCCGCTGAGCAGGGCCTCGCCGCCGGTCACCGAGAACTGCCCGAGGACGTCGATGGTCCCGCCGGTCAGCGCGAGGATCGACGGCGGCTGGGTGTCGTAGAACGTGAACTGCGTCTGCGAAGGCAGCGCCTTGGTGCCCCAGTAAGACTCGTTGCGGGTGAAATTGGCGCCCACCTTGGCCGTGTACGAGCTCAGCACGAACGGGCCGGTGCCGAGGAACGAGCTCTGCCAGTTGGCCGGGTTGTAGCCGTTCGGGATGATGATCATGTTGTAGTTGTCGGAGGAGGTCAGGTACGGGAAGTTCCCGTTCGGGGCCTCCAGGTGGAAGGCGACCGTATAGTCATCGACCTTCTGCACGCCCGAGGGGGAGAGCACGCCGCCGAACGCGGATAGCGCGTTCGACGCATTCTTCGTGTTCGTCTGCAGCTGGTACGTGTAGACCACGTCGTCGGCGGTCAGCGGGGCGCCGTTGTGGAACTTGACGCCCTGGCGGAGGTTGAACGTCCAGACGTCGGCGGTGGAGTTCGCCGACCAGCTCGTCGCGAGGACCGGTTTCAGGCTCAGGGTCTGGTCGGAGAGGCAAAGGTACTCGCCGGTCTGCGCGAGCATGTCGAGCCCGCCCTGGTCGGCGACGGTCACCGGGTTGATCGCCGCCGCCGGCGTGATGATGCCGGCCTTGATCACCGCGCCGGCCGCACCGGTGGCGGACGCCGACGTGGTCGACGTCGCGGGGCTCGACGACGATGAACTGCTGCACGCCTCCAGGACCGCCCCGAGCACGGGGACCGATATCCCGACGACGGTGGCGCGCCGGATGAAGTCGCGGCGGGAGATCCGTCCCGCGGCGAACTCGTCGATGATGTGGTTAGCGAGCTCACCTTGGCCCCGGCGCAGGCGCCCGAGCCGGCGGTGGTCGATGTTCCTGGTCATGTGGAACCTCCCTGGGATGGGACGGATTGACTGCGCTGGAGTTCTCGCAGTTCGGC
>JASHVM010000313.1:0-4302 GCA_030044595.1 Streptosporangiaceae bacterium | reverse complement strand
CGAGCCCGGACGCGTCCCAGATGGCCCAGAGCACGTCTTCGGCGCTGCCGCCGGCCGCGATGGCGGCCTTGGCCACGGTGAGCAGCCGGGCCACCCGCCTGGCCGGCCCGGCCACGCTGGCCGGGAGCGCGATCAGGTCTCGCGGGTCGAGCAAGGCGCTGGCGAGCGGGTCGCCGGGCGCCCGGCTCTGAACGGTCCCGGGGGCCGCCGAGCTTTCCGGGCTTTCCGGGGCGGCGGGGGCGCCGGGGTTCTGCGTGGTCTGCGCTGTCTTCGTTGCCCTGGTTGCCCTGGTTGTCTTCGTTGCCGCCGGGGCGGCGTCGGCGAGCAGCTGGAGGGATCTGCGCAGGCGGCGCAGGCCGAGGGCGTCGGTGCCGCCGAGCGGGCCGCACAGCAGCTCGGCGGCGGTCTGGTCGTCGAGCGCGGGCGGCCGCAGCGCGCAGCGGAGCAGCATCAGCAGCGGCCGGGTCCCGGGCTCTTCGGCGAGCGGCAGCTCATCGCCGGCCACCGTGACCGGGACTCCCGCCGTGGTCATCGCGCGCCGCAGCAGCGGCACCTGCTTGGCCGCCGAGCGCACCAGCACCGCCATCGATGACCAGGGCACGCCGTCGGCCAGGTGAGCACGGCGCAGCGTGTCAGCGACCAGGGCCGCCTCCTGCGTGGAACTGTCCGCGACCAGGATGCGGACCTCGCCCGCCGGGAGCCCGGGCGCCGGGATCAGGTCACGATGGCCCGCCGGGCCACCGGGCGCGGGCGCGGTGCCGGGCGAGGCGGGGTCACCGGACACGGGCGTGCTGACGAGGCCGCGGGGCAACCGGCGGGCCACGCGGCGGGACGCGGCGAGCAGGACCGGACCGCTGCGGCGGCAGGTACGCAGTGCGATCACCGGCGCCGGACGGCCGGTCGCGGTACGGAACCGCTCCGGGAACTCGGTAAGCGCGCGCAGGTCGGCGCCGCGGAACGCGTAGATGGACTGGTCCGGGTCACCGACCGCGATCAGCTCGCGGCCGTCGCCGGCCAGCGCTAGCAGCAGCGACTCCTGGGCCGGGTCGCTGTCCTGGTATTCGTCCACGAGCACGACGTCGTACGCTGCGCGCTCGCGCTGCCTGATCTCGTCGCGGCCGAGCAGGGCGGCGGCGATGCGGACGATCTCCGCGTAGTCGTAGGCGGGGACCGGCGCCAGGTCGAAGCGCGCCGCGTAGCGGTCGAGGAACGCGGCGGCCGCCACCCAGTCGTCGCGGCCTCGCAGCTCGCCGAGCTTGCGCAGCCCCCGGCCGTCCAGGCCGCGTTCGGCCGCGCGGAGCAGCAGATCGCGTACCTCTTCGGCGAACCCCCTGGTGGCGAGGCCGGGGCGGAGTCCGGGCGGCCAGCGGGCTCCGCCGTCCTCGGCTTCGCCGCGCAGCATGCGGCGCACCTCGAGCAGCTGCTCGGGGGCGGACAGCAGCCTGGGCGGTTCATCGCCGGCGAGCACGAATTCCCTGCGGGCCAGCGCGTACGCGTAGCTGTGGAAGGTCATGGCCAGCGGCTCGCGGGTGGTCCGCCGCAGCCGGGCGGTGATGCGTTCGCGGAGCTCGGCCGCGGCCTTGCGGCTGAAGGTGAGCACGAGCACGCGTTCGGGGTCGACGCCGCGCCGTTCGATCCGGTCGGCCACGGCGGCGACGATCGTGGTGGTCTTGCCGGTACCGGGTCCGGCCAGTACCAGCAGCGGGCCCCCGGCGTGGTCCACCACCCGGTGCTGCGCCTCGTCCAGGCGCGGCGCCGAGGCCACCGGCAGGGGCCGGCGGACCAGGCGGTAAGCGGGCGCGCGGGACTGCTCCATCAGTACCGATTCCAGCAGACAGCACTGACATTTCGCGACCCCATCGGCCGGGCGGCCGGCGTGTCGGGCCGTGACGGGTCCTCGACCCGGCGCGTTCTAGGACCGGCCGGGCCAGCGGGCGCGACGCATGTCCACCCGCACGGGCGGGCGGGCCGAGCGGAGCGGCGTGCCTTCGGCCAGGTAACGGGCTAGCGCCGCCTGGTCGTGACCCGGCGCCGGCGTGCCGTCCGCGTGGATTACCCGCCACCACGCCACCGCGCCGCCGTATACGGACATCACCCGGCCGACCTGCCGGGGACCAGGACCGGCGCCCTGTTCGTCTCCCCGGACCCACCCTAGATACTCGGCGATGTCGCCGTACGACATCACCCGTCCAGACGGGATCGAGTCCACCACGTCAAGCACGTGGCTGGCGAAGTCGTCAACCGGCGGCGGCTCGCTGTCACCGTGAGCCACGAGGCGGCCGGTCACCGGGGGCTTCTGCCGAGCGCGGCCAGGCGGGCCGCGGCGCCGCCGACCAGCGTCAGCGAGGCCAGCGCGAGCAGCGCGAACAGGACCAGCGGGCCGGATCCGCGCGGGGCCACAGGCTCCGGCGGCACCGCCGACGGGCCGCCGCCGAACCTGGCCGCGGCCGTGATCCCGGCCCTGGCCGGTCGCTCAACGGACAGCTGCCCGGCCTGCGCGAGCGCCGCGGCGGCGTCGACGATCCCGAACCCCACCTGGCTGTCGTAACCTCCGCGCGGCCGGTCTGCGGCCGTCGAGGTAAGCGCGTCGGCCACCAGGTTGGGAGCCAGATCCGGGTACCTCGACTTGATCAGGGCGGCGACCCCGGCTACGAGCGCGCATGCCGGGCTGGTCCCGCTGACCAGCCAGTACTGCCCGTCCCGGCCCTGCGCGGGTACGGACACGCCCGGTGCCGCCAGCTGGACCGAGAGGTTGTCGCTGGAGAAGCCGGCTACCGATCCCGCGGAGTTGACGGCGGCCACGCTGATCACGCCGGGGTAGTTGGCCGGGAAGGATACCGGCGCCTGGCCGTCGCCGGCAACGTCGGCTTGCGCGCCCGAGTTGCCCGCGGAGGCGACTACCACCACGCCGCGGGAGTAGGCCCGCTGCAGTGCTTCCCGGACCGGTTTGCTCGGCGCCCCGTAGCCGATCGACATGCTGATCACCTTCGCGCCGTGCGTCACCGCGTAGTCGATGCCGGCCGCCAGCGACTGCTGGATGCGGGTCTCCTGCTCCCGCTCGTACTGGCCGTAGTGCGGATCGGACCGGTCGGGGATCACCCGGATCGACAGGATCCGCGATTCCGGCGCGACGCCGATGACCCCGCTGCCGCCGTCCACGCCGTGGCCGTGGCCGGAGATCAGCGACGCCATCCAGGTCCCGTGCATGCCCCAGTTCGGGTTGGACGGCGGGGTGTCCAAGTCGGTGTAGTCGGGGCCGGTGGTGACCGATCCGACCAGGTCGCTGACGTACGGGTCCACGCCGCTGTCGATTACCGCGACGGTCACCCCGGCGCCCTGGCTCAGCTGCCACGCCGGCTGGACGTCCATCATGTTCAGGACCCACTGCTGGTTGTCCCTGATCGTGTCGGCGGCGACCGAGGCCGAGCGCGCAACAGCCACCGAACCCGGCGGCGATACGGCCGCGCCGGCCGGGGCGCCGGGCAGCACCGCCAGAGAGCAGGCCGCGAACAGCGTGGCCAGTACCGCGGCCCGGCTCAAGGTCAGCATCCGGGCGCTCCCGGGCAGTGCGGCGGGGCGGGCCGGGCCGCGAGCGTGTTCGCGACCGACTGGGCGACGCCAGCGGCCAGGCTGGTCATCTCCGCGTCGGAGTACTTATCGTCGGACACGCGGACGCGCGGCCGCCCGTCGGCGTACCCGGCCGCGTACATGACCAGGTACGGGCCGTCGGCGAAGCTCGCCGAGATCTGCCGGCTGTAGTCGTACAGCGAGGCTGCCCGGCCGCGGAACCTGACCACCTGGACCCCGTCGTCCAGCTTGCCCGTTCCGGTGACGCTGCGCGCCGCGGTCAGCCGCGGCCGGGTCAGCCCCGCCACCGCGGTGTCGGCCGCCGCGGCCGTGGGCAGGACCGCGACGCCGACGGTCATGACGTAGCTGCGGGTGGCATCGACGTAGGTCGCGCGCAGCACGGCCTCGCACCCGCTGCGGTGCAGCGCCGAGGCGGCGGCCGTGGTCACGCCGCCGTTGCAACCGGACTCAGGAGCGATACCGACCCGCAGCGCGTCGAGGCTCAGCGGCGCCGGACCCTGGAGCACCTGCGCGGGGAGCTGGTAGCTGACCGCGGCCGGGAAGACCTGGCCCGAGTCCAGCACCCGCCACCGGCTGGCGATCTCCCAGGCCTCGATCTGTTCCTGCTGTGCGGCGGTGAACTGCCTGGGCAGCAGCTGGGTCGCCACGCCGTTCAGGGACACGGCCAGCCCCGCCAGTCCAAGCAGCAGGGCGATCAGCGCGGCCAGGCGGCGC
>JASHVM010000029.1:0-8248 GCA_030044595.1 Streptosporangiaceae bacterium | reverse complement strand
CCGCCGCCGGAGCCGCGCCCGCCGCCGGACCAGCGGGCGAGCCGCCCGCCGATCCCGCGTCGGCCGCCTCGGCGTGGGCGATGTGCTCGGCGTGCGGCCGGGACACGTCCCGGGCCCGCATCGCGGCGGTGGGCGTCACTTTCATCGCCGGCACGACGTCGTCCTCCTTCATCCTCTCCGTCACCAGTGTCGTACACGAGCCGGGCCACGCACCACGGCGGTCGGCGCATTTGCGCCGGGCACCCGACGGCGGCAAAGTGGGGCCATGCCGGGGGCTAGGCCAGAGGACGAGCGGCGCACACGGTACGTCGGCAAGCACACCTCCGGGCCGCCTCCGACGCTCTGGCGGCATCGCAACTTCCTGCTGCTGTGGAGCGGGCAGACGGTCAGCGAGATGGGTTCCGCGATCACCCAGCTCGCGCTGCCGCTGACCGCGGTCGTGGTGCTCGGGGCGTCCACGTTTCAGGTTGGCCTGCTCACCTCGGCCGGGACCGCTGCCTTCGCGCTGATCGCCCTGCCGGCCGGCGCCATCGTGGACCGGCGCGCCAAGCGGCGGCTGATGATCTGGTGCGACGCGGCCCGGATGCTGATCATCGGTTCGGTACCGCTGGCCGCCGCGTTCCACGTGCTCACCATGGGCCAGCTGTACGCGGTCGCGATCACCGCCGGCGTATGCACAGTCTTCTTCGACGTGTCGTACCAGAGCTACCTGCCCGTCTTGATCACGAAAGACGACCTGGTGGACGGGAACGGCAAGCTCGGCGCGACACAATCGTTCGCGCAGGTGACCGGGCCGGCTCTCGGCGGCGGCCTGGTCGGCCTGGTCGGCGCGGCCGGCGCCATGACCGCGGACGCGATCTCCTACGCCGTCTCGGTGGCGTCGCTGCTGGTCATCCGCGCCCGTGAGCAACCGCCGCGGCTGGACCAGCGCCGGACGCTGCGAGCCGAGATCTCCGAAGGTCTCTCGTTCGTACTCCGCCATCCGATCCTGCGCAAGATCGTGGCCTGCACCGGGACCGCGAACCTGTTCGGCGGCATGGCGGTCGCCGTGGAGATCATCTTCCTGGTCCGGGTCGTGCACGTCCGGCCCGCCGACACCGGCCTGCTCATCGCCGTCGCCAGCCTCGGCGGGGTGGTCGGCGGGGTGCTGTCAGGTCGGCTGTCCCGGGTCATCGGCTCGGCCCGCATCATCTGGTTCTCCGTGCTCGTCTTCGGCCTGCCGCAGCTGCTCGTCCCGCTGGCTGAGCCCGGCTGGCGCGTCGCGGCCTTCCCGGTCGGCTTCGCGGCGTTCTCCTTCAGCGCCGTGGTCTACAACGTGGCGCAGGTCAGCTACAGGCAGGCGATCTGCCCGCCGCGGTTGCTCGGCCGGATGAACGCGGCGGTCCGCTGGGTGGTGTGGGGTACGCTGCCGCTCGGCGGGCTGCTCGGCGGTGCCTGCGGCGCCCTGCTGGGCGTGCGCACCACGCTGTGGATCGCGTTCATCGGCTCCTGGGCGGCGGGCTGGTGGGTGTTCTTCTCTCCGCTGCGCGGGCTGCGGGACATCCTAGAAGTTCACCGGGCACCAGGGAGCGAGATCCCAGGACAGAGCGGTGGAGAGCTGCCGGACGGCGCCGGGGCGTCGCTCAGTCACTAGCCCGGCCGCGGCCAGCGCGGCGAGCCGGATGCCGCCCAGGTAGGCCGCGCCGAGTTCGGTGACGTCCAGCGTTACGTCAGCCTCAGGGGCCGCGGCAGCGGCCGGAACGCACGATGCCTCCAGCCCGCACCCGGTCTGGTCGGCGCCGGTGGTCGTCAGCCGCCACCGCCCGGCGTTCGACGGCACGATCTCGTCGCGTACCTCGATGACCACGTCCACCGGGCACGAGTATCTGCGCCTGGCCAGCGCTCGCGGGACGTCGATGATCCGCACCCACAGCGCGTCCTTCAGCCGCGGCCGCGCCCGCCTGGGGTCGGCCAGCTGGTGCAGCAGCGGGTCATCGACCGGGCGCTGGGCGAGGCGGAACTCCGTGGTCAGGTCCCGGCTGAGCAGGTCGGCCCAGAGCGAGGTACTGGCCGCCGGATCGGCGAACATCATCTCGCGCACGGTGAGCACGCCATCGGGCAGTGACGTCCCGGGATCCCAGCTGTTCAGGCCCGAGTACAACGCGTAGCCACGCGGCCCGCTGTCGTCCTCGGCGATTACGCAGTGCAGCGGGCTTGCGCCTTGCCGGTCGTCCGCCGGGTCGTAGATCACCCGCTGCCACCACGCCCCATTCCGCGCGATGAATCCGGGACGGGTCGGCAGCACGGCGTCGTAGACCTTGGCCAGCTCGGGCAGCGCCGCCACCGGGTCGACGATGCGCAGCCGGATCCCCTGGTCGACCGGCGCCGTTTTCGCCAGCGCGCCTTCGCCGCGGCGCAGCGTGAGGTCCGCATGCCACATCGCGCGCCCGTAGCCGTACCTGGAGTAGATGGTGGCCTCTGAGGCCCACAACACCGCGACTGGCTCGCCGTGCTCGCGGACGTCGGCTAGCTGCCGGCGCATGATGCTGGTCAGCACGCCGCGGCGGCGGTGCGATGGAAGCACCGACACCCACGTGATCCCGGCCGCGGGAAGCGTCTGGTGTCCTGGCGCGCTCAGCTGGAAGCTGTAGGCGGCCGCGATGCCGACCGGTGTCGCGCCGTCGAAGGCCGCGAGGCTGCGATCGAACTCGAACCGCGACAAGATCCGCTCTCGGTCGTCCTCGGAAAGCGGCGAGCCATGGAAGGCGTGCATTTCCACGGTGTGGAAGCCATCGAGCTCATCCGGGCTGATCGGCCTGATCGGGTACGGGCGGTCGCCGCTGCGTGCCGAATTCGTCATACAGCCTTCGTACCCCGGCCGGTGCGACGAAGCGACTGGTTTAGCCTGCCCTGGCCTTCATCGACTACAGTGCGCGCATAATGGCTACCGCGCCCCAGCCGATCGCACCGCAACCGGGCGGGTCCCGAGGATCCCAACGATCCCAGGAACCCGAAAGGCCCCAGGGGGCTGTCGGCCGGCGGAGCGCGGCTCCGCGCCGCCCGGGACCGGTGCGCAAAGCCTTGGGCACCCTGCGTACGAAGCTGACCAGCCAGTTCATTACCAGGAACCGGCGGCTGGCCTTCGTGCTCTCGGCGCTGGTGATCGCCATCGCGGTGGCCGCCGTGCACGTTTCGGTGTGGTGGTTCTCGCCCGGCGTGATGATCTTGCCCATCCTCGCGGGCGGACTGCTGCTGTGGCCCCGGGCGCTGCGCATTTTCTTCGTCTTCGTCGCGGCCGGCGTGATCTACGACGTGGTCAAGGGCAAGGCCGGGGCGGGCATCGTCGCGACGATCGTGCTGACCGCCATCTTCGCCGACATCCTGGCGCGGACCAGGGAGAAGCTCGGTCTCCAGGGCCTGCGCGGCGACCGGATGCTGATCGAGCTGCGGGACCGCATCCGGGCTCAGGCCAAGCTGCCCGACCTGGGCGAGGGGTGGAGCTCGTCGGTGGTGCTCAGGCCGGCCGGCGGTTCGTCGTTCGGCGGCGACTTCGTCGTGTCGTCCTGCGACGGCAAGACGCTGGAGGTCGCGCTCGTCGACGTGTCGGGCAAGGGCATCGACGCCGGGACCAGGGCGCTGCTGCTTTCCGGCGCGTTCGGCGGACTGCTCGGCTCGGTGCCGAGAGAGGATTTCCTGCCCGCCTGTAACGCGTACCTGCGCCGCGGGTCAGCCAGCGAAGGCTTCGTCACCGCCGTCCATCTGTCGCTCGACCTGGCCTCGGGCGAGTACGTGCTCTCCTCGGCCGGGCATCCGCCCGCCGTGCACTATGACGCGGCGGCGGACCGCTGGCGCCTCACCAGGGCGCACGGGATCGTGCTGGGCGTGGTCGCCGACCTGCGCGGAGCCGCGACCGAAACCGAGCGCGGCGTACTTCAGCGCGGCGACGCGCTGATGCTCTACACCGACGGGCTGGTCGAAGCGCCCGGGCGGGACATCGACGTCGGCACCGACCGCCTGCTCGACGAGGCGGCGCGCATGGTGGCGACCGGCTTCCAGGCCGGCGCCCCGGCCCTGGTAACCACCCTGCAGCGCGAGAACGGCGGCTCCGACGACTGTGCGCTCGTGCTGATCTGGCGAACGTGAATCGCGCTGGCGCCGCGCCGGGCGAAAGAGCTGCCCGCGCGCGCCGCCCGCCGATCACGCAGCGTTACAGCTACCGACTCAACGTACCCAGCGCATCGTTCTTGAGCGCCGAGGCCGATCCTGTCAATCAATTTTGCGGTGCAACTTCCGCGAAACTGACGCATCTGTCAGGTAATTACCAACGCATAACCTTGTTCGCTGATGCAAACTAATTTTCCGCAGCGTAACCGCTGTGCACGGCGATGAAGATGCTGCGCGGCAGCTTCCCCGCAGCCGCCTAAACCGACACATCCGTCATATGACGTCAGCGTCATTGTTTGCATATATTTAGATTTTCCCTGGAAAATGACGGGGTGGCTGGGGCCAGTCCCGGAACGGAGCGGACCGGCGTGCGAGAGCATGTCCGTCCGGCGGCGACCCGTGCCGAAGACGTGCTCGCCAGCGCGTCCGGGGAGAACTTTCCCGTCGCGCTGCGGCTGCTGCCGCAGGCCTACCGGCGGCACCTGACCGCCCTGTACTGCTTCGCCCGGCTCACCGACGACATCGGGGATGAGGCCACCGAGGCCAGCGAGGCCAGCGAGGCCACCGAGGCCAGCGAGCAAGGCGCCGACGCCACGGACCTAAGACTGCGCCTGCTCGATGAGCTCGCCGCCGACGTGGAGCGTATCTACGACGGCGGCACCCCGGAGTCGCCGGTCATGCGCGCGATGGCCGAGACGGTCAGGCAGTGCGGCGTGCCGGCCAAGCCGCTGCTCGACCTGATCCAGGCGAACCGCCAGGACCAGCAGGTCACGCGCTATCGCACCATCGCCGAGCTGCGGCAGTACTGCGAGCTGTCCGCCAACCCCGTGGGCCAGATCGTGCTCTACATCTTCGGCGCCGCCACGCAAAGACGCATCGGGCTCTCCGATAGCGTCTGCACCGCCCTGCAGCTGGCCGAGCACTGGCAGGACGTGGCCGAGGACCTGCGCCGCGGGCGAATTTACCTGCCCGCCGAGGACCTGCACCGGTACGGCTGCACCGAGGCGGACCTGGCCGAACCTGCCGCCGGTCCCGCCGTCAGGGATCTGATGAGCTTCGAGGTCAGCCGGGCGGCGCGGCTGCTTGACGACGGCGCGCCGGTGGTCGGAACGCTGCGCGGCTGGGCCCGGCTGGCGGTCGCGGGCTATGTGGCGGGCGGCCGGGCCGCGCTCGCCGCGATCAGGGAGCAGGGGTACGACGTGCTGAAAGGCACCCCGCGGCCGCGCCAGCGGCGGCTAGCGGCCGAGCTGGTCAAGACCTACGTGACGGGACGCTAGTGGAACTGGATGAGGCGTACCGCGAGTGCGAGCGGATTACCTGGTCGCAGGCCAGGAACTTCGCGTACGGCATCAGGCTGCTGCCGGCCGGCAAGCGGCGCGGGCTCGCCGCCATCTACGCGTTCGCCCGGCGGATCGATGACATCGGCGACGGCACCATGCAGGCCGAGCAGAAGATCGCCGCGCTGGAAGACGCCCGCCGGGCGCTGTTCGACCTGCCGGGCCGGGACGATCCCGTGCTGGTCGCGCTGGCCGACGTGGAGCGGAACTTCCCCGTCCCGCTGCAGGCGTTCGGCGAGCTCATCGACGGGTGCGTCGCCGACGTGCGCGGTACCAGCTACCAGACCTTCGAGGACCTGCTCTACTACTGCCGCTGCGTGGCCGGCTCGGTCGGCCGCCTGTCCCTGGGCATCTTCGGCACCCCAAAGGGCGCCGACCACGCCGCCGACCTGGCCGACTCGCTCGGCGTCGCCCTCCAGCTGACGAACATCCTGCGCGACGTCCGCGAGGACCACGCCAACGGCCGCGTCTACCTGCCCGCGGAAGACCTGGCCAAATTCGACTGCGACCCGGAGACCCTAGCCGGCCCGGCCCAGCCCGCCCAGTTCACCCGCCTGATCGAGTTCGAGGTCGAGCGCGCCCGCGACTGGTACGCCACCGGCCTGCGCCTGCTGCCGATGCTGGACCGCCGCAGCGCAGCTTGCACCGGCGCGATGGCGGGCATCTACCACAGGCTGCTGGACCGGATCGCCGCCGAGCCCGCGGCCGTGCTGCGCTGCCGGGTCTCGCTGTCGGCGGGGGAGAAGGCCCTGGTCGCGGTCAAGGCGCTGGCCGGGAGGATCCCGTGAGCCGCCGCGTGGCGGTGATCGGCGGCGGGCTGGCCGGGATCACCGCCTCGATCGCGCTCGCGGAGACTGGCGCGCAGGTCACCCTCCTCGAGGCCCGGCCCAGGCTGGGCGGCGCGACCTGCTCCTTCAGCCGCGACGGCCTGGTCGTCGACACCGGCCAGCACGTCTTCCTCGGCTGCTGCGCCGCCTATCGCGGCCTGCTCGGCAGGCTCGGCATGACCGCCCACGCCCCGCTGCAGGACCGTTTCGACGTCACGGTGCTCGCCCCCGGCTCCCGCCCCGGAACCCCCCGGCGGGGCCGGCTCCGCAGGACCGCGCTCCCTGGCCCCCTGCATATGCTGCCCGCCCTGGCCAGGTACTCCTTTCTTTCCTTTTCCGAACGGGCCGTGGTGTCCCGCCCCGCACTAGCCATGCGCTTCCTGGACCCGGCCGATCCGGCGCTGGACGAGCAGCGGTTCGGTGACTGGCTGGCCGCTCACGGCCAGGACGACCGGGCCCGCCGCGTGCTATGGGACCTGTTCGCCGTCTCCGCGCTGAACATCGCCGGCGACGACGCTTCCCTCGCCCTGGCCGCCACGGTGGTGAAGACCGGCCTGCTCGGCCGCAACAACGCGGCGGACATCGGCGTCCCCGCCCTCCCGCTCGGCGAACTGCACGGCGACGCGGCCGCCGTCGTGCTGGCCAAGCTCGGCGCCCGGGTCATGACGGCCGCCAAGGTCAGCGCCGTCGAGGTCAGCGCCGTCGAGGTCAGCGACGACCCGGGCGCCCGCTTCCGCGTCCGCCTCGCCCATCCCGCCGCCGAGCGCCAGGACGGAGAGATCACCGCGGACGCGGTGGTGCTGGCCGTGCCGCACGAGGCAGCCGCGCGCCTGGTCCCGCCGGGCGCGCTGCCCGCCGGGACCGTCGAGAGCTGGGCCGGCCTGGGCGCCTCGCCCATCGTCAACGTGCACGTGGTCTACGATCGCCCGGTGACCGACCTGCCCTTTGCCGCCGCCGTCGACTCCCCGGTCCAGTGGGTCTTCGACCGCACCCGCATCTCCGGGCTCGACCGCCAGGCCGTCGGCGGGAAGCCGCAGTACCTGGCCGTCTCGCTATCCGCCGCCGACGAGTACGCCGAAGTGCCAGCCGCCCAGCTGCGGGAGCGGTTCGTGCCGGCGCTGGCCGAGCTGTTCCCGGCGGCGCGCGACGCTCGCGTCATCGAGTTCTTCGTCACCCGCGAGCGGCGCGCCACCTTCCGCCAGGCGCCCGGCACCGCCCGGCTCCGGCCGCGGGCCGGCACGCTGCTGCCCGGCCTGGTGCTGGCGGGCGCGTGGACCAATACCCGGTGGCCGGACACGATGGAGGGCGCCGTGCGGAGCGGCCTCGCCGCTGCGATTGCGCTCCGGCGCGCGCTGCCTTCCGCCGCGCCGGACCTGACCGCTTCTGCCTCAACGATAGGGGTATATCAGTGACTGCTGTGATGCCTGAGGGCGTTTCCCTGGCGCGGGACCTGGTAGGACCGGCAATCGAGTCGGCGATCGGCCGACTGACGCCGGACGTACGCGTGGTCGCCGCCTATCATCTCGGGTTCGCCGACGCCGAGGGTCACCCGACAGGCAACGGCAGCGGCAAGGCGCTAAGGCCCGCGCTCGCCCTGCTGTCGGCCCGCGCCGCGGGCGCGCCGCCCGAGCGCGGCGTCCCCGACGCCGTGGCAGTGGAGCTCGTGCACAACTTCTCGCTGCTGCACGACGACATCATGGACCGCGACACCGAACGCAGGCACCGGCCCACCGCCTGGACCGTGTTCGGCATCGGCGCCGCGATCCTGGCCGGAGACGCGCTGCTCGCCCTGGCCCAGGACCTGCTGCTCGAGGACGGCAACCCGCAGGGCCTGTGGGCGGCCAGGTGCCTGTCCGCGGCGGTGCAGCGGCTGATCGGCGGCCAGGGCGCGGACCTGGCCTTCGAGAAGCGCGACGACGTGACCCTGAACGAGTGCCTGGA
>JASHVM010000312.1:0-3271 GCA_030044595.1 Streptosporangiaceae bacterium | reverse complement strand
GCCGGCGCCGCGTCCGAGTACGCCGCGTAAACCGGGCAGACCTCGTTCTCCAGCACGCCGTTGGCCATCCGCGCGCGGTAACGGAACCTGGGCAGCACCAGCACGATGTCCGCCACGCCGATGCCGAGTTCTTGCCGCAGCCTCCGGCGCACGCTGTCGGCCAGCGGCTCACCGGGCAGCGGATGCCCGCAGCAGGTATTGGTCCACACGCCGGGCCAGGTGCGCTTGGACTCGGCCCGCCTGGTCAGCAGGAACTGGCCGGCGCCGTTGAACAGGTAGCAGGAGAACGCCAGGTGCAGGGGCGTCTCGGCGTGATGCACGGCGGTCTTGGCCGCCGTGCCGCGGACGGACCCGGTCTCATCCAGAAGGACAACGCTCTCCACGGGCTCCTGCCTGACGGTCGAAAGAGGGCAACGGTGAACACTACCGCGCGCGGCGAGCTGCACGCCCATTCGGCCGGACCGGCGCTCCGCCCCGGCGGGCCGACTGACGCTGCTAGTGCGACTCGCGAGGCACCTCGTGGCCGCTGGCGCCGACCAGGAAATCCAGGTCGGCACCGGAGTCGGCCTGGAGCACGTGCTCGGTGTACAGGCGCGTCCAGCCGCGGCTGGCGCGCGGCGGCGGCCGCCATCCGGCCCGGCGCCCGGCCAGCTCCTGGTCATCGACCTCCAGGGTCAGCGTCCGGGCCGGGACGTCCAGGGCGATCCAGTCGCCGGTCCGCGCCAGGGCGAGCGGGCCGCCGGCCGCGGCTTCCGGCGCCACGTGCAGGACGACCGTCCCGTAGGCGGTGCCCGACATCCGGCCGTCGCAGATCCGCACCATGTCGCGGACCCCGCGCAGCAGCAGCTTCTTCGGCAGCGCCACGTTGGATACCTCGGGCATGCCGGGGTATCCGCGCGGGCCGCAGTACCGGACGACGAGCACGGTGTCCTCGTCGACGTCAAGGCCGGGATCGTTCGACACGGCGTAATAGTCCCCGGGGGAGTCGAAGACCAGCGCCCGGCCCCGGTGCTTGAGCAGGTGCGGTGAGGAGGCCGACTGCTTGATCACCGCTCCGCCCGGCGCGAGGTTGCCGCGCAGCACCGCGGTCCCGGACCCGGCGGGCTGGAACGGCTCGGCCACGGTCTTGATGACCTCGCGGTTCCAGCACGGCGCGTCCGCCGCGTTCGCGCCGATCCCGGACCCGGTGACCGTGACCGCGTCGCGATTGAGCAGGCCGCTCCCGGCCAGCTCCCGGATCACCGCGGGCAGGCCGCCGGCGTAGCAGAAGTCCTCCATCAGGTACTGCCCGTTCGGCTGCAGGTTGACCAGCGTCGGAACGTCCCTGGCCAGGACGTCGAAGTCATCGAGCGACAGCGGTACGCCCAGCCGGCCGGCGATGGCGAGCAGGTGGATCACCGCGTTCGTCGACCCGCCGATCGCCGCGTTGACCCGGATCGCGTTCTCGAACGCCGCCCTGGTCATGATGGCCGAAGGCCGCAGGTCCTGCCGGACCAGGCCGACGATCACCTGGCCGGCCCGCTGCGCGGTCTCGTACCGGCGGGCGTCCACGGCGGGCCAGGTGGCCGAGTACGGCAGCTGCATGCCGAGCGCCTCCGCCATCGACGCCATCGTGGACGCGGTGCCCATCGTCATGCAGTGCCCGTTGGACCTGGCCATGCACCCCTCGGCGAACGCGCATTCCTCTTGCGTCATCCGCCCGGCCACCAGGTCCTCCTCGAATCGCCACACCCCCGTACCCGAGCCGACGTCGGAGCCCTTGTACTTGCCGTTGAGCATGGGGCCGCCGGTGACCATGACCGCCGGCAGGTCCACGCTGGCCGCGGCCATCAGCAGCCCGGGCGTGGTCTTGTCGCACCCGGACAGCAGCACCACGCCGTCGAGCGGGTTGGCCCGGAACAGCTCCTCGGCCTCCATCGCCAGCAGGTTCCGGTACAGCATGGCCGTGGGCCGCAGCAGCGTCTCGCCCAGCGCCATGGCGGGGAACTCGAGGGGGAAGCCGCCCGCCTGCCAGACCCCGCGCTTGACCGACTCAGCCACCCGGTGCAGGTGGACGTTGCACGGCGCCAGCTCGGACCAGGTGGTGGCGATGCCGATCACCGGCCGGCCGTCGAATACCTCGGGCGTGAACCCCTGGCTGCGCATCCACGATCGGTGACCCATCCCGGTCCGCCCGGTCGCGCCGAACCACCGGGTGCTGCGTAGTCCGCTATTCGAAGTCATAGCCAATTGGTAACACCATCGTTCGTTCGGTTAAAAGAGTACGGCCTGTTAGGGTCGCGAGGGTGAGCCGTGTTCATGACATGGGCGGGCAGACGGGCTTCGGGCCGGTCCCGGTCGGCGACGCTCAGGGACCCCCGTTCGCCGCCGACTGGGAGGCCCGCGTGTACGCGCTGGCGGCGGTGCTGCGCCGCCGCGGCGTGTTCAATGACGACGAGCTGCGGGACGCGATCGAGCGGCTGCCGCCGGAGCGGTACCTGGCGGCGTCATACTACGAGCGCTGGCTCGGCGCGCTCGAGATGCTGGTCGCGGAGAAGGGCGCGGCATGACGCACCCCGCGGGCACGCGCGTTCGCGTGCGGGCCGACGACCCGGACCACCACACCCGGATGCCGAGGTACGTGCGCGGGCACACCGGTCAGGTGGTCGCGGCCCTGGGCCGCTGGCCGCTGCCCGACGACAGCGCCCGCGGCCTCACGCCGCCTCGGGTCGAGACCTGCTACGCGGTCCGCTTTTCCGCCGCGGAGCTGTGGGGGTGCGGCGACCATACCGTGACCGTGGACCTGTGGGAGTCCTACCTTGACCGAGCATGAGGACCTGCCGGCCGCGGCGCGGGCCCGCCGGCTGGAGGAACGCCTGATCGCCGCCGGGCTGACCAGCGACGAGGAGATCGACGACTTCCTGGCCAGGCTGTACGCGAACGCCTCACCGGTGAACGGCGCGGTGATGGCCGCTCGCGCCTGGACCGACCCAGCGTACCGCGAGCTGCTGCTGGCCGACGGGAACGCGGCCGCCGCCGAGGCCGGGTTCGCCCTGGCCCCGCCGGAAGACGGAGGCTACCAGCTGCGGGTCGTCGCCAACGCCGAGCAGACGCACAACGTCATCGTCTGCACGCTCTGCTCGTGCTACCCCGTGTCGCTGCTCGGGCCCTCGCCGGGCTGGTACAAGAGCTTCGCCTACCGGTCGCGGACCGTCCGCGAGCCCCGGACCGTGCTGGCCGAGTTCGGCGTGACGCTGCCGGATACCGTCCAGATCTCGGTGTGGGACTCGAC
>JASHVM010000311.1:0-4855 GCA_030044595.1 Streptosporangiaceae bacterium | reverse complement strand
GCCGGCTCTACCTCGCGTCAGGAATCGGACCCTCCGGAGAAGGCGAGAACACCGTCCTCGTGTTCGACCACGCCGGAACACTGCGCACGCCTCGCCTGGTCACCGACCCCGAGCTGAGCCCTCTTGACCTGACGATCGCTCCCGGCGGGAACCTCGTCGTCGCCAGCGAATGGCCGTTCGGCGCTGCGGACGCCGTGACGAGCGTGCGCGAATATGACCCGGCCACCGGGCATCTCGTGCGTGTCCTCAGGGCGGAACGCTCCGTCGGATTCCGCAGGCCGCGAGGACTGAGATTCGGTCCAGGCGGTCACCTGTACTGCACGGGGGAAGACCACGTTGTAGCTTTCGACTTCTTTACCGGCAGCTTTCTCGGCCCGGCCGTGCAATTCACCCGCCTCAACGGGCAGGCGCTGGTGCTCATCGCGTAATTGCCGGTAAGCGGCTGTGCAATTTGCCTGGTTGTGTGGCAACGTGCATTTCATGCGCCTTGACCTGAATCGCCTGCTTGAAACCCGGCTATTCCAGGCTTTCGATGTCGACGGGTCCGGCCGGGTGCTGGCCGGCAGCGATGAGACCGGCTGCACGCAGCTGATCGAGATCGCCGGCGATGGCGTTGTGACGCCGCTTACCGCACTGCCGGGCGCGTGCACCGGACGGTACGTGCCCGGGGAGCGCACGGTGATCGTGTCGCACGACGAGGGCGGCAATGAACGTTCCCAGCTGTCCCTGCTCAGGCTGCCCAGGGAAAACGCCGCGACCGAGGATGACCTGGAGCCGCTGGTGCGCGACCCGCGGTACATCCATACGCTCACCGACGTGGCGCCCGGCCGGATCTGCTACCTGACCAATCGCCGGAATGGCGTCGCCTTCGACCCGGTGATCCGCGACCTGGCCGGCGGCACCGAGCGGACCATCAATCTCGGTGACCACAGGTTCGAAGAAGCACTCATCTCCCCCGACGGCAGGTGGCTTGCGCTGACAGTCGCGTCCCCCGTCACCGCCGCCGCCGACCATGTCGCCCTGGTCGACCTGACCATCCCGCCCGACGGCGAGCAGGTGACGCTGGTGACCCCGCCCGACGCGTCGGCGATAAACCGCGCTCTGGCCTGGGCGCCGGGCAGCGACGCCTTGATCTTCAGCTCCAACAACGACCGCGAGTTCATCGCGGTGGCACGTTACGATCTGGCCAAGCAGCAGCTGACCTGGCTAGTCACCGACGACACCGCCGACCTGACCGGCTGGCTCTCGCCGGACGGCGCTACGCTGCTCGTCGAGCGCAACGACGACGGCGCCTCGGAGCTGGCCCTTTATCAAGCAGCCGGCGCCGGCCGCAGGATCCGCGACCTGCCGCTGCCGGCCGTCGGCACGATCAACAGTCCCCGGCTCGCCCACCCCAAATGGGCGCCGGATTCCCGGAGTATCGCCTTGTCGATCAGCAGCCCCGAGCTCCCGGGCGACGCGCTGCTCCTCGATGTCGGGTCCCCCGACGCAAGCACCGGCGGAAACCAGGTGCGCAGGCTCACCCATTCGGCGCGCGCGTTCGGCGCTGAGGCCCCGGTTCTCCCGGAGCAGCATCGGGTGCCGACAGCCGACGGCGAGATGGTGCCTTGCCGCGTCTACCGGCATCCAGATCAACGCAAGCCAGATCACGCAGACCTGGCCGGGAGCGCGGTCCTGGTCGTGCACGGCGGTCCCGAGGTACAGGCCCGGCAGGATTTCGACGCGGTCGTCCAAGCGCTCGCCGCCGCCGGTCACACCGTCCTGGTCCCGAACGTCCGCGGCTCGACGGGCTACGGCAAGCGTTGGTATACCGCGGACGACAAGCACCGCCGTCTCGACTCGGTCTCCGACCTCGCTGCCCTGCACGCTTACCTGCCCAAGCTGGGCGTGGACCAGGGCCGCGCCGCGCTGTGGGGCGGCTCCTACGGCGGCTACATGGTGCTGGCAGGCCTGGCGTTCCAGCCCCGGCTGTGGGCAGCCGGCGTGGACATCGTCGGCATGGCCTCGCTCGTTACCTTCCTGGAGAACACCTCGGCTTACCGTCGCGCCTACCGGGAACGCGAGTACGGCACGCTCAAGGACGACCGCGAGTTCCTGCGTGAGGTTTCCCCGCTCACGCACGTTGACGACGTCATTGCGCCGCTGTTCATCATCCATGGCGCGAACGACCCGCGGGTGCCGCTGAGCGAGGCCGAGCAGATTCACGCGGCGATGACCGCCCGCGGCCGCGAATGCGAACTGCTGGTCTACGGCGACGAGGGGCACGGCCTGACCAAGCGCGCGAACCGCGCCGACGCTATGCCGAGAGCATTCGCGTTTCTGGCCAGGCATCTCGGCGGTTAGCCGGCGCTGTTCACCCTGTGGCTTACCGAAGCACCCATGTACGCCAAGCGAGCGCCGATGACAGGGTCACGCAGTACCGTGGTCGGTGGTAGGGCGAGACGGTGCCCGGGGCGGGCACCGCAGGCGGAGGTGGGATCCGGTGCGAGTCCGGGCGGGCGTGGCGGGCCTGGCCGCCGCTGTCCTTGGCCTCTGCGGGTGCGCGGCGGCCGGGTCCGCTCGTGTCCCGGCCGCGGAGCGGCACGTGACCCGGGCGGCGAGCGTGGCTCCGGCCGCTCTTGCCGCCACGTCCTCGGCGGCGCCGACGGCGCACCCGGCGGTAAGGTCTGCCGCCCGGGCCAGCGGCCAGCTGGTCACGGTGATCGCCGCGTCGTACGGGGCGACGCAGGCGGAACTCACCGCTTACCAGCGGGTAGGCGGGCACTGGCGCCGGGTCTTCGGGCCGTGGAGCGCGTGGATCGGCCGTAATGGGATGGCCCCGCCCGGCGCCAAGCGGGAAGGCGATGGCCGCACCCCTTCCGGAACGTTCGGCTTCGGGTTCTTCTTCGGGGTCGACCCCGATCCGGGAGTGCGTTTCCCGTACCGCGCGGTGCACGCGTACGACGTCTGGGACGACGACCCGTCCAGCCCGCTCTACAACGAGTGGGTCGATGACCGGTACGCCGACCCTGGCGCCGACCCCGAGCCGATGGACGTCTCCGCCTATGACTATGGCGCCGTCATCGGGTACAACACGGCCCGCACGCCCGGGCTCGGCAGCGCCATCTTCCTGCACGTAACCATCGGCATGCCGACAGCGGGCTGCGTGACGTTGCCGACCGGCGAGCTGCTGCAGGTCCTGCGCTGGCTGAACCCGGCCGTATCGCCGCGGATCACGATGGGCGTCGGCACGCGCGGCTAGCAAGGTGCCGTTCCCGGGCCAGACCGCATCTGAGCCCGCCCGCTGCCGGTCCTGGCTGCGCTGCAGCTCCGGCTGAACCCGGCCTGATAACTGTCGCGGCTACGGGGCGTCCTGCCCGATGACCAGGGAGGCGGGGCTCTGCCGTGGCGTGAGCACGGCGACGGCCAGCCGGGCGGCACCGGGGCGCCATGACGTCAACTGCACCTTAGTGATGAAGCTCAGCTCGGCGACCAGGCTGTCGCTGCTCGCGGGCCAGCCGAAGCTGATCAGGGCGTCGCTGCTGAGCGAGGTCCCAGGAACGGCCGTCAGGCGGCCGCTGACCGTGGAAACGAGCTCCAGCTGCACGGCCTGTCCACCGTCGTCGGCCTCGTTGCTGAAGCTCACTTCGACCGCGAGGAAACGGCCGTCGGGGCTGAAGGCGGCATTCGCCGCCGACCTGCCGTCGGGCAGCTCGGCCGTGACCTGTCGCCCGGTGGCCAGGTTTACCACCTGGACACGGCAGCGCGTGGCGCACGGCGGCGTCCAGGCGATCTGGGTCGTGCTCGCCGCGATCACTGCATCAAAGGTGCGGCTGGCCCGCGGGGCGGCTGGGTCCCACAACCAGTAGGCCATGGTTCCCGGCCGTGGGGCCACGGGTGCCAGCAGTAGGCCGCGGTCGGTCGCCTGCTCGATCAGGTACCCCGCCGGAAGCCTGAGCTGCGGACCGAGCGGCGCGCCGGTGATGCTTACCTCCCGCGCCGTGCCGACGGCGGTGCGCGGGTCGGCGCCCGGGGGGTAGCTGGTCAGCCACAGCGCGCCAGCGGCGCCCGGCGCGACCGCGTCTGCCAGCCCGACCCGCGTCACCGACTGCGCGCGGTCGGCCAGGAAGTAGACAGCACGCCGCGGCCCGGCGCACGTGCCGCAGCCGGCCTGGACACCGGGACCGGCCTGGATCGCCCAGCCGCCTGCGGCGCGGATGAACTCATAGCCAGACCGCTGTGGGGGCAGGCCACCGATCGGCGCCATCTGGCCGGTGCCCGGCCACAACCACGCCGGCCGCTGTCCCGTAGCTGGCAGCCGAAGACCGCCGGGCCAGGACAACGCAGGGCCGGTGATCCCGTCGGGCACCTCCGCCGGCGCAGGCTCTGCCGCGCCGGAGGTCGCCGCCGGCGCAGTCACGGTGGCAGCCGCCCGGCCCGGCCGGGCCGGTGAAGGCCGTGACCGCGGCAGGTGCTGGACAATCACCACGGCCGCCAGCACGAGCACGGCGGCCACCGCCACGCGGCGAGGCCACGGGCCGGGCTCACGGTCTCCGCCCTGACTCAGGGTGTCCGGCACCGCCCTCACCGCCAACAGCGTTCTGATCTGTGCATATGACGATACTCCGGCGTGCCTGCACCGCCGCGGCGGCGACCACTCCGACAGCCACAACCCGGGCGCCCGGCAAGCTGAGAGCGCAGCCCGGCTCCGTGCCGCCAGCGCAGGCCGAAATCGGCTGGGATAAGCCCGGCTGTTTTCCTACGATCGGACGCATGCCGAGCTATGAACCAGTAGACCTGTCCGCTGCCTGCAACGCGGGCGTAGAGGTTCTCGGCGATGAGCCGGGTGACGTTCCGCTCGGGAGGGTGGACCTGC
>JASHVM010000310.1:0-11530 GCA_030044595.1 Streptosporangiaceae bacterium | reverse complement strand
GGGGCGACGATGGCCAGGTACGCCGCGGAGGGCGCGCAGGTCACGCTGGTCACCTGCACGCTCGGCGAGCTCGGCGAGATCATCCCGCCGCAGCTGGCCTACCTGGCCGCCGACGAGGAAGACCGGCTGGGGGAGTACCGGATCGGCGAGCTGGCCGCCGCCTGCGCCGCGCTCGGCGTGACCGACCACCGGTTCCTCGGCGGTCCCGGCCGGTGGCGCGACTCGGGCATGATGGGCACCGCGGGCAACGCCGACCCGCGCTGCTTCTGGCGGGCCGACCTGGATGAGGCGGCCGACGCCCTCCTCGACGTCATCCGCGAGGTGCGGCCGCAGGTCCTGGTGACCTACGGCGCCGACGGCGCCTACGGGCATCCCGACCACATCCAGGCGCACCGGGTCTCCCGCCGCGCCCGGCAACGGGCAGGCGCGGCCGGGCCGGCGAAGTTCTACGCGACGGCCGCGCTTGAATCGGATCAGGGCCGCACCGAGATCGACGCCGAGGCCTACTTCGGCCAGAAGCTGGCCGCGATGCGCGCGCACGCGACGCAGATCACCGTGTCGGCCCCGTTCTTCGCGCTGTCCGACGGGGTGCGCCGGCGCGCGCTCGGCACCGAGTACTACACCCTGCTGGCCGGCCCGCCCGGCGCCGGGGACCGCGAGGCGGATCTGTTTGCCGGAGGGCGGGAACCGGGGCGGGAATCTGAATAACCCGAACTTCCGAATAAACGCAGTAGCCTGCTCTCATGAGCGTCACGGCAGGCAGGAGGGGGACCCGGTTGCTGTTGACCGGCGCCACGTACTGCGTGCTGTTCTTGGTCGGCGCGGTGCAGGGTGTGATCGGCAGTTTCCAGTACAGCCGGATGCCCGGCTCGGTGCCGCTGGCCTCGCTCGTGTTCTGCGCCGCGATCCTGGCCACGTGCCTGCTGGGAGCCTGGGCCATGCGCTCGGCCAGCGGCGCGTTCGCGCCCGCCGCGGGCTGGATCCTCGCGTGCCTCGTGCTGTCCATACCGGTCTCGAACGGCAGCGTGATCATCAGCGACTCGGCCGCGGGCAAGTGGTACCTGTACGGCGGCACGGCCAGCGCGCTGGCCGGGGTGGCCCTGTCGTTCGGCGGCTGGATCCGGGCGCAGCCCCGGTGAGCGACGTCGACCAGGCCTCGTTCCGCCGGGCCGCGGGCCAGTTCGCGAGCGGCATCGTCGTGGTCACCACCCCGCACGGCCATGCGATGACCGTGAGCGCGTTCGCGTCGGTGTCGCTGGAACCGCCGCTGGTGCTGTTCTGCGCGGAGAAGATCGCGCGCTTCCACGACGCGGTCCTCGCCGAGGGGTCCTGGGCGGTGTCCATCCTGGCCCAGGACGACGAGAAGACCGCCCGCTGGCTGGCCACGCGGGGGCGCCCGCTGACCGGCCAGCTGGACGGGATCGCCCACCATCCCGGCCCGGTCACCGGCGCGCCGGTGCTCGACGACGCGCTCGCCGTGCTGGAGTGCCGGACCACCGCCGTGCACGACGGCGGCGACCACAGCATCATCGTCGGCCAGGTCGCCGGGGTCGCCGGCCCCCCGGTCGCCGGGCTCACCGGCCCTCCGGTCGCCGGCCTGCCGGATTCGCCGTCGCCCGGCCCGCTGGTGCACTACTTCGGCGCCTACCGCCGCCTTGAGCCGCTGGACGACTCCGCCGACCCCTGATCTGGCCGCCGCCCGCCGACGCGGCTAGAGCAGCGCCTCCTCGATCCGGTCCAGCCCCCAGTCCAGGTCGTCCTCGCTGATCACCAGCGGCGGCGCCAGCCGGATCATGTTCCCGTGAGTTTCCTTGGCCAGCACCCCGTGCGCGGCCAGCCGCTCGCAGGCCTCCCGCCCCGGCAGCGAGGTGAACTCCACCCCGGCCCACAGCCCGCGCCCGCGCACCGCGCTCACCACGTCACGCGGCAGCCCGGCCAGCCGGGAGTGCATATGCCTGCCGAGCGCGGCCGAACGCGCCTGGTACTCCCCGCTCCGCAACATCGCGACGACCTCGCGGCCGAGGGCGCAGGCCAGCGGATTGCCGCCGAACGTGGACCCGTGCTGCCCCGGATGCAGCACGCCGAGCACCGGCCAGGTCGATACCATCGCGGACAGCGGCACGATGCCGCCGCCCAGCGCCTTGCCGAGCAGGTAGGCGTCGGGCACCACGTCGTCCGCCGAGCAGGCGAACGTGAAGCCGGTGCGGCCGAGCCCGGACTGGATCTCGTCCGCGATCATCAAGATGCCGTGCTCGGTGCACAGCCGGCGCAGGCCGGCCAGGAAGCCGGGCGGCGGGACGATCACCCCGGCCTCGCCCTGGATCGGCTCCACCAGCACCGCAACCACGCGTTCGCCGAGCGAACCAATCGCCGCGGTCAGCGCGTCCAGGTCGCCGTAGGGCACGACGCGAAAGCCCGGAGTGTACGGCCCGAAGTCATCCCGGGCGTCGGGATCGGTCGAGAAGCTGATGATCGTGGTCGTGCGGCCGTGAAAGTTCCCGCCGAACGCGATGATCACGGCCTGGTCGGCCGGGACCCCCTTGACCGTGTACCCCCACTTGCGCGCGACCTTGATCGCGGTCTCCACCGCCTCGGCGCCGGTGTTCATCGGGAGCACCACGTCCATGCCGGCCAGTTCGGCCAGCTCAGCGCAGAACGGCCCGAACTGGTCATGGTCGAACGCCCGGCTGACCAGCGTGAGCCGGTTGAGCTGCTGCCACGCGGCCGCGATCAGCCGCGGATGCCGG
This sequence comes from Streptosporangiaceae bacterium, assembly GCA_030044595.1. GTDB lineage: Bacteria > Actinomycetota > Actinomycetes > Streptosporangiales > Streptosporangiaceae > Palsa-504. The sequence goes on along the minus strand of JASHVM010000310.1, from coordinate 8,783 downwards.
TGGCCGAAGTTCAGCGCCGAGTACGCGGCGAGCATGTCCAGGTAGCGGCGCCCTTCCACGTCGGTCACCCAGGCGCCCTCGGCCTCGTCGATGACCACCGGCAGCGGGGCGTAGTTGTGCGCCGAATGCGCGGAGCTGAGCTCGATCAGATCGCTCATGCGGCCGGTCATGGTCTCGGTCATACTTACGCCTCCTTACGAGCGCAGCTCCAGCGTGCAGCACTTCGGGCCGCCGCCGCCCTTGAGGACCTCGGACATGTCGACCCCGAACGGCTCGAACCCGCGCTCGCGCAGCTGGGCGGCCAGCGTCCGGGCCTGGACCGGGAGCACGACGTGCCGGCCGTCGCTGACCGCGTTCAGGCCCAGCACCTCGGCGTCCTCGTCCTTCGCCTCGATCAGCTCGGCGAACTGCTCCGCGATCGCGGCCCGCCCGGCGTCGTCGAACGCGGCCGGGTAGTACATGACGGTGTCGGCGTCGAGCACGCACAGCGCGGTGTCCAGGTGGTAGAACCGCGGGTCGACCAGGTGCAGGCTCACCACGGGCAGCCCGAACAGGCCGGCCAGCTCCGTGCTCACCGCCCGTTCGGTGCGGAAGCCGTACCCGGCCAGCAGCACCCGCCCGGTGAACAGGATGTCTCCCTCGCCCTCGTTGACGCGCTCGGCGGCCTGCACGTCCTCGTACCCGCTGTCCCGGAGCCAATCCAGGTACGCGCCGGCCTCGCCGGCGCGCTGCGGGTACCGGAACCGCACGCCGAGCACCTTCCCGCCGATGACCGTCGCGCCGTTGGCCGCGAACACCATGTCCGGCAGCCCCGGCACCGGCTCGATCGTCCGCACGTCATGGCCCAGGTCGAGGTACACCTGCCGCAGCCGCGCCCACTGCCGCATCCCGGCGGCCGCGTCGACCGGCTGGCCCGGGCGCATCCACGGGTTGATCGAGTAGGTGACGGCGAAATGCTCCGGCGGGCACATCAAGTACCGGCGCGCGCTCGCCTGCCGCCGGGCCGGGCCCCGTGTCCCGGCCGCGCGGACTTCCGTATCGGTCATGAGCCTAGGGTAGGGGCTGGCGCTAACTGGATGCATACGCCGATCATGCGTGTCGGCCTAGATTCATTGCGCAAAAATAGACTTTGGCGGCGATTCGTTCCACCGCAACTTGAGAGCGGCGCTAGCCTGAGGCCCGGCTCATGTCGTCCAGGCGGGCCTGGATCTCGTCGGCGATGGCCTCCGGCGGCTGGTCCGCGTCCACCTCCACCAGGATGCCCCTGTCCCGCCGGTAGTAGTCGATGAGCGGGCCGGTGGTATCGGCGAACACCTGCAGCCGGTGCCTGATCACCTCGGGGGTGTCATCCGGGCGCCCCCGGGCGAGCATCCGCTCGACCAGCACCGGCTCGGGCACGCGCAGGTAGATGGCGGCGTCGAGCGTCAGGTCCAGCCGTGCGCCGATTTCCGCGGCCGTCATGGCCTGCGACAAGGTCCTGGGAAACCCGTCCAGGATGTACCCGCCGCGCGCGGACGCGGCGGCCACCACCGGGATCAGCAGGTCGAATACGACCTGGTCGGGAACCAGGTCGCCGCGCCGCTGGTAGGCGGCGACCTCACGGCCGGCCGGGCTGTCCGCGCTGGCCGCGGCGCGTAGCACCTCCCCGGAGGAGATGTGCTGGACACCGAAGCGCGCGGCCAGCAGCTCGCCCTGCGTCCCCTTGCCGCCGCCAGGAGCGGCGATCAGCAGCAGCCTCAACTGTCCTCCCGAAACTGTCCTCCCGAAACTGTCTTCCCGGCGGATGGCTCGTGACGCCGCGGTTCAGGCGTTCTTCAGCCGGTTGACGGAATCGTCGATCACGTCCTGGGCGGCCGCGGTCCCCTCGAAGCCCCCGGTGTGCGTGGACTTGCCGGGCTCGAGGTCCTTGTACACGTTGAAGAAATGCTCGATTTCATCGAGGAGGTGCTTGGGCAGGTCGTTTATGTCGTGGACGTTCGCATAATCCGGGTCTCCGGCGATCACGCTGATGATCTTGGCGTCGGGGCCGTGCTCGTCGCGCATCCAGAACACGCCCAGGGGCCTGACCTTGATATAGCAGCCGGGAAAGGTCGGTTCTGCCGTCAGCACCAGCACGTCCAGCGGGTCGCCGTCCTCGGCCAGCGTGTCGGGGATGAAGCCGTAGTCGGCGGGGTAGACGGTGGCGGTGAACAGCCTCCGGTCGAGTCGCATCACGTGCCGGTCGTGGTCGAACTCGTACTTATTGCGGCTGCCCTTGGGGATCTCGATGATCACTTCGATCGTCGGTTCATCCATGGCCCTTCCCTTCGAGTGGATGGTACAGCGGTGGCCTCAGGTGAACGCGCTGGCCCCTGTGATTTCCCATCGGCGTCTCAGCTGTCGAACACGTACGTGCCGGGCGCGTCGACCAGCGGCCGGAGCCCGCCGCCGCCGAGTTGTTCCGGGGCCGGCTTGTCCGCGCCGCACCGCTCGCCGAGCCAGGCCAGCAGGTCGAGCCACCAGGTGCCCTGCTCTGTCTCGGCGGTCTTCAGCCAGCCCTCCGGGTTGGCCGGAGTGTTCTTGTTGACCTGGTAGCGCGCCTTGGGGTTGCCCGGCGGGTTGACCAGCGCGGCGATGTGCCCGCTGGTGGACAGGACGAACCGGCTCGTGCCGCCGAGCAGCTGCGTACTGCGGTAGCAGTTCTGCCACGGCGTGATGTGGTCAGAAATGCCCGCGACGAGGTAGGCGTCGACGTCGACCTGGGACAAGTCGACCGCGGTACCGAGTACGCTCAGCGCCCCCGGCGTGACGAGCTTGTTGTCCAGCGCCAGGTCGACGAAATCGGCGTGCAGCCTGGCCGGCATCCGGGTGGTGTCGGCGTTCCAGAACAGGATGTCGAACGCCGGCGGTTTCTTGCCCAGCAGGTAGTTGTTCACCCAGTAGTTCCAGATCAAGTCGTCAGGGCGCAGCCAGGCGAACACCTCGGCCAGGTCCCGGCCGTCCAGGTACCCGCGGCGGGCCGACATCGCCTTGGCCGCCGCCGCGAGCCGCCGGTCGGCTATCGCCCCCACCGTGCCGGCCCGCGTCGTGTCCAGCACGGTGACGAACAAGCCGAACGCCGCCAGCTGGCTCAGCCGGCCGGTGGCGGCCAGGTGCGCGGCGGCGACACTGGAGATGATGCCGCCGGCGCAGGCGCCGATCAGCACGGCCCGGTCCACCCCGCAGACTCGCTGTGCCGCCTCCAGCGCGTCGATCACGGCCGTCGCGTAGGTGTCCAGCCCCCAGTCGGCGTGCCGGGCGTCCGGGTTCCGCCAGGAGATCACGAACACCTGCTGGCCGCCCTGCACCAGGAACTCGACCAGGCTGCGGCCGGGCGCCAAGTCCATCGCGTAGTACTTGTTGATCGTCGGCGGGACGATGAGCAGCGGGATCTCGCGGACCTGCCCGGTCTGCGGCCGGTACTGGATCAACTCGATGACCTCGGTGCGCAGCACCACCGCTCCCGGCGTGACCGCGAGGTTGCGGCCCACCTCGAACGAGGACGTGTCGACCATCTCCGGGATCCGCGGTTTGGTCGCCATGTCGCGCAGCAGGGTCATCCCGCCGCGGACGAAGTTGAAGCCGGCGGTGTCGATGGCCGCCTTCGCCGACGCCGGGTTCACCAGCGGAACGTTGCTCGGTGACAGCGCATCGGAGAGGTTCTCCAGGAGAAATCGGACCCGCTTGTCGTCCTGCCAGCCCAGCGCGGCGTCGTCGACGAGCTGGTCCGCGGTCATCCCGGCGGCCAGGTACGCCTGCACGACGCGGCGGAGCAGCAGGTTCTCGGTCCAGGCCGGGTCGGCGAACCGGCGGTCCCGCTTGGCGGGCGCCAGCACCGAGGTCCCGGCGCCGACCCGCGCCAGTTCGGCGGCCAGGCCGCCCAGCCGCCGGGCGGTGGTCAGCGGCCGGCGGGCCAGGCCGACCGCGAACATGGCGGTCGACAAGTCCGGCCCGAACCGGCGCAGCGGGCCCAGCGCCGCCTCGACCAGCAGCGAGTCCAGCGGTGCCGCGTCGTCGGCGAGCTGTTCGTCGTCTGTCGGCGCATCCGGTGTGGTCGTCATCTGTCGTCCCCGATCAGTTCCCGTCGGGCCGTTCGGCGCTCTTTTCGCAGTACACCTCGAACGTAGAGCATCGCGCCGTGGTGAACCACTATGCGCCGGGCATGAGGAACGCGCCCGGCGTTGGCCGGTGCGCACAAGGCCGCGGGCCCGGCCCGGGTGGTTCAGGGACGCAGCGCGGCCAGCCGCTGCGCGGCCGCGGCGATCCGCTCGTCGGTCGCGGTCAGCGCCACCCGGATGTGCCCGGTTCCGCCCGGCCCGTAAATCTCCCCGGGCGTGACCAGGATGCCGCACCGCGCGGCCAGCAGGTCCGCGGCCGACCAGCAGTCGTGCGCCGGATGCGCGGCCCACAGGTACAGCCCGGCCTCCGAGTGGTCGATCGTCCAGCCCGCGCCGGCGTACGCCGCGCGCAGCACCGAGCGCCGCGCGGCGTACCGTTCCCGCTGGGCCACCGCGTGCGCGTCGTCGTCGAGCGCGGCCGTCATCGCCGCCTGCACCGGGTCCGGCACCATCATCCCGGCTTGCTTTCTGAGCGCCAGCAGTTCGGCTACCAGCGCCGGGTCGCTGGTCACGAACCCGGCCCGGTACCCGGCCAGGTTGGACCGCTTGGACAGCGAGTGCACGGCCAGCAAGCCGTCGTGCGACCCGCCGCACACGTCCGGGTGCAGCACCGAGACGGGCGAGGCATCCCAGCCCAGCCCGATGTAGCACTCGTCGGACGCCACCACCGCGCCGCGTTCGCGGGCCCACTCCACCACCTTGCGCAGGTGCTCGGCCGGCAGCACCCGCCCGGTCGGGTTCGACGGCGAGTTCACCCACACGAGCCGCACCCGCGCCGGCCCGGCCGACAGCAGGCCGTCGGAGGCGACAGCAGCGGCCCCGGCCAGCCGCGCGCCGGTGTCGTAGGTCGGGTAGGCCAGCGCCGGGTGGACCACCACGTCCCCCGGGCCGAGCCCGAGCATGACCGGGAGCCAGGCGATGAATTCCTTGCTGCCGATGGCCGGCAGCACGTCGTCGGGGGACACCGCCACCCCGTGCGCCCGCTCCAGCCACCCGGCGGCCGCGGCCCGGAGCCGAGCCGTCCCCCTGGTCAAGGGGTACCCGGGCGCGTTCGCGGCCTCGGCCAGCGCGTCGCGGATCACCTCGGGCACCGGGTCCACGGGCGTGCCCACGGACAGGTTTACCGGGCCGTCCGGATGGAGCCCGGCCTTCTCGCCCAGCGGCGCGATGCGGTCCCAGGTGAACGCGGGCAACCGGGCGGCGAGGGTCATTCCTCCGCTTGCGGCGGCAGCGCCGCCACCAGCGGATGGTCCTTGCCGATCTTGCCGGTCTTGGACGCCCCGCCGGGGGACCCCAGGTCTTCGAAGAAGTCGACGTTGACCTTGTAGTAGTCCTTCCACTGGTCGGGCACGTCGTCTTCGTAGTAGATCGCCTCGACCGGGCACACGGGCTCGCACGCGCCGCAGTCCACGCATTCGTCGGGGTGGATGTAAAGCATGCGCTCGCCCTCGTAGATGCAGTCAACCGGGCATTCCTCGATGCATGCTCTGTCAAGCACATCAACGCAGGGCTGCGCGATGATGTAGGTCACGGGTGAGCTCCTTCGTGATTCCGATCTCTGCTACCACAGTATGGCGGCTCTGCGGCTGCTGCCGCTTCGGCCAGGCAATTCAGCCCGCGACAATACTCTCGCGCGCCGCGCCGCCGGCCCCGGTGTCGGGCTGCCAGCCCATACTGCCATCTGCGGCGTTCCACTCGTAACCGGCATAGCGCACTTGGCTGATCCCGTAATCCTGCGCGTACGCCACCAGCCAGCTGGCCACCGTCCAGGCCGCGTCCCGCCGGGCGCGCACGACCGCGACGCTCCCGTTTTCTTTTTGGCCCGAACGACCGGTGGTGATACTGGCCAGGACCCCTCCTTGCGGCCCGAACGTCTGCCTCAGCTCGCGTACCGCGGCGGTCAGGTTCGCCCGCCCGCCGGGCGCGAACCAGCATGACACGCCGTGCGGGGACTGGCCGGTGAAATACCCGCTGAGCAGCGTGGCGACCTCCACCCACTGCTCGTAGGCGGATCCGTCCGCGCTGCGCTGGACGGCTTGCGCGGCCTGGTCGACGGGCATCCGGGCGTACCCCGGCACGCGGATCAGCGCGTCGAAGAACTTCGTCGTCGCGTAGACCGGGTCTTCGAGGTCGGCCGCCGGGCCCCAGCCTTGCGAGGGGCGCTGCTGGAAGACGCCGACGGAGTCGCGGTCGCCGTAGTCCAGGTTCTCCAGCTGCGATTCCTGCAGGGCGGCGGCGTAGGCGATGATGACCGCCTGCCTGGGCAGCCTGTGCCGGGCCGCCACGCCCGCGATGGTGGCGGCGACGGCCGCCTGCCCGGTGCCGAGCGAGATGGCGGACACGCCCGTGCCCGCCTGGCACCCCGGCGGGGGCGGCGCGGGGGCGGGGCTGCGGAAGCCGTTGAAGGCCAGGTAACCGGCCACCGCCAGCACGAGCGCGCTGCCGGCGAGGGCTACGGCCCGCAGCCGGCGGGTGGTGGGCGGCACACCATCAGACGGTACTTGATGCAGTGTCCGGGTTATCCAGATTCCCGCGCCGGTCCCGTGTGTCGCCCCGCAGCGGCCGCTAAGCTCGCGCAACATGAGCAATCCAGTGTCCGTGTCATCCACCCTCCCGGAGGTCATCGACGAGCTGTGGGAACGGCGCGCCGAGCTGTCCCCCGCGGACGAGCAGGCGCGCGCGGCCGTCGTCGGCGCGGTCGACACGATCGACGCGGGCCAGGCCAGGGTGGCGTTCGTCGACCCGGTGACCGACGAGGTCGTCGTCGACGAGCGGGCCAAACGGGCGATCCTGCTGGCGTTCCGGGTGCTGCCCATGGCCAGGTCCGAGGTGGGCGACTTCCGCTACCACGACCGGGTACCGCTGACCACGCGGCTGGACGGCGTGCGCGTGCTGCCGGGGGCGATCGTCCGCTGGGGCGCCTACGTCGCGCCGGGCGCGGTGCTGATGCCGTCGTTCGTCAACATCGGCGCCTACGTCGACGAGGGCACGATGGTGGATACCTGGGCCACGGTCGGCTCCGGCGCCCAGGTCGGCAAGAACGTCCACCTGTCGGGCGGCGCCGGGATCGGCGGCGTGCTCGAGCCGCCGAACGCGGTACCCGTCGTGGTCGAGGACGAAGCGATGATCGGATCGCGTTCCATGGTGGTGGAGGGCGCGCGGGTCCGCGCCGGCGCGGTGCTCGGTTCCGGCACCAACCTGAGCCGCACGACGCACGTCATCGACGTGGAGACCGGAGCGGAGCTACCGCGCGGAGAGGCGCCGCCCTGGTCCGTATGCGTGAACGGGACCCGCCCGAGGGTTTTCCCCGGCGGCACGTTCGGCATGCCGTGCGTGCTGGTGCTCAAGCGGCTGCCGCCGGGCAGCCGGCACGACAAGGCCGCCCTCAACGCGATCCTCCGCGACCACGGCGTCGACGTGTAGCGCTGGCCCCGGGGGACGCGGGCGTAAGGCCGGACGACCCAGGTCAGCACAATGACTACTGTTAGTACGCGATGAGCGTGAACTCAGAGCCGCACCGGCGGGTCCGTCGCCAGGGACCCGTCACGCTGCGCGGCAAGCAGATACCGGCGACCACGACCGACCAGCGGCTGCTGGACCGGCGCGGTCCCACCGACTGGGTGCACACTGACCCCTGGCGGGTGCTGCGGATCCAGGCCGAGTTCGTCGAGGGCTTCGGCCTGCTGGCCGAGCTCGGGCCCGCGGTCTCGGTCTTCGGCTCGGCCCGCACCCCTCGCGGCAACCCGGAGTACCAGATGGCCGAGGCGATCGCCGCGGGCCTGGTCCGGAGCGGCTACGCGGTGATCACCGGCGGCGGCCCGGGGATCATGGAGGCGGCCAACAAGGGCGCGGTCGAAGCCGGCGGCGTCTCGGTCGGCCTTGGCATCGAGCTGCCCCTTGAGATGGGCCTGAACGACTACGTCGAGGTGGGGCTGGAGTTCCGCTACTTCTTCGTCAGGAAGACCGTCTTCGTCAAGTACTCGCAGGCCTTCGTGGTCTTGCCCGGAGGCTTCGGCACGATGGACGAGCTGTTCGAGGCGCTGACCCTGGTCGCCACCGGCAAGATCACCAAGTTCCCGATCGTGCTGGTCGGAAGGTCGTACTGGTCCGGGCTGCTCGGCTGGCTCCAGGACACGGTGCTGGCCCGGGGCAACATCGGGCACGCGGAATTCTCGTTGCTCAGCGTGGTCGACGACGCCGACGAGGTGGTCGAGATAATCCGCGAGGCGCACCGGGGCCAGTACCTGGGCGACTAGACCTGTGGCACGATTCTCGTGTGACCGTTGTCATGCTCGTCGCGGTTCTTGCCGTGCTCGTCGCCGTGTTCTTCGTCGCCACCGGGCGGGGTGGCGAGCTGTCCCATGAACGCCCCGACCACGCGCCGCTGGACGTTGGCCCGGTATCGGCCGGCGACGTGGCGCTGCTGCGCCCGCCCACGGCCATGTGGGGTTACAACGTGGACGTGACCGACGAGGCGCTCGACCTCATCGCCCGCGCCCTGCGCGACCGCGACGTCACGATCGCCTACCTGCAACAGCAGCTCGCGGAAAGGTCTGCGGGAACCGTCCCGGACCCCTCCGCGGCCCTCCGCCCGGGGTCGGCCCGGCCCGACCCGCAGTACCTGGGGCCCTGGTCCGACTGGCGGAC
>JASHVM010000309.1:0-4259 GCA_030044595.1 Streptosporangiaceae bacterium | reverse complement strand
GCTCCCGGCGATCGGACTGCCTCGGATTGCGCTCGTTGGAGACCTCCACGTCTATCCGGACCACCTTCTGGTCGAGCTTGGAGAGCTTCGCGAGCTTGGCGGTGGCGTGCTGACGGAAACGTGAAGGGACGGTGATGTGGCGTCCCCTGACGACTATTTCCACCTCGATCCCCCTTCTCCAATCCGATTATCCCGGGCGGCACTCGCCCGGCCGACCTGGTCTTCGACCCCACATTCGCCTGCTGAGGGGTTCGCGGCCTGTCCGTGACCACTACTGCCCTTCTCCCGGCCCGGGGAACTCCGTATTCCCCGGCGAGGCAGGACTTACTCCTAAGCCGCACCGTGATCGGTCGACGAGAAGTCGCCTTACGTGGGCCGTTTCGCCTGCGGCTGGCATCGGCTTGCCCGACGTGATTCCCAGCACGGGAGCCACGCCCGGCGCAACCACGGGCCCGGGCGAGTGCCATGTCATGAACGCTAGCTCGCCGGAGCGTGAATGTCAGGAGGCACATAGTCGATCACCAAGGGCGGTGCTGTGTGCCAGGTTCTTCCCCGCCCGGGCAGACGCGTAATCCACTTCGGCGAAACAGTCCTGGCGCTACCCGGGGTAGGCCGGAGCCTGGCCGGGGTCATTGAGGGTCGTCCACGGGCCTTCCAGGACGGCCGAGACGGCCAGCTTGCCGTCGGCCAGCCCGGCCACCAGGGCGTTCGCGGCGCTGTCGGCGGTAATCGAGACCGCGTTGGCCGGCGGGGGGGGCTGCTCGACGGCCTGCTGCCCGTCCACCGGGACCTCCCACAGCGTGGGTCCGCCGTCGGCGGCGTCGAGGACGATCAGGTTGTCGGCGTTGTACCAGGCCAGCGACGTCGGATTGGTGATGCCCGGCCCGAGCGGGGCACCGGGGGTGAGGGAAACCTGCAGCGAGGGCCGGCCCGGCGGCTGCCCGCCCGAGTTGATGGCGGCGAGTTCGACCTCGGACTCCGACCCGTTCTGCACGATGAGGCCGATCCGGACGCCGTCGGGCGCGACGCTCAAGTCCGTGACGTTCTCCCCGCCCAACGTGACCGGGACCGGCTTGCCGGTGATCGGCACCACGAAGATGTTGCCGTCCTGGACCACCCACAGCTCATCGTTGCGGTCCCAGCTGAGCGCGGTGATGTCCGATCCCACCAGCTTGGGCCGGGTGGCCGGGAACGACGTGGCGTCACCCGAACGTGCTCCGATGTAGACGGCGTCCTTGGCCGGCGAGACGACGGCCAGGTACTTCCCGTCGGGCGACACGGCCGCCATGGACATCGCGGGCAGCGACTGGGACTGCGCCGGCGGCGCGGGCGCGGAATCTTCTGGCGCGAAGCCGTTTTCGCAGCGCGCGGTGTTGAAGTCACCGGTGCGGGTGACGACGGGAACCACCAGCCCGATCGATCCTTGCCGGGCCTGCGATTCTGAGCCGCATCGTGACCAGGCTTGCCCGCTGCCGACGTAGTAGAAGCTGGCCGGCGTGGCCGGGTAGGGGTCGTCGCACTCGTAATCGGCCTGCGTCTGCAAGGAGCTGGCCGGCCGGCCGGCCTGGCAGAGTGACGCGGAGGGGGTCCATGCGGTGCCGTTGACCTCCAGCTCGACCGACTGGATGCTGCTCGACGGGCCGACGGGCAGGCCGGTGAGCGTCCAGACCAGCTGCGCGGAGACCTGGGCACGGACGTGCGCGCCCGCACGAGCGATGGCGCCGCCGAGGTTCACCACGGCCTCGGGCCCGGACAGCGCCACGCCGAGCACGGTCGTGTTGGCGGGGAAGACATCGGTGTCGGTCGCGTCCTGCAGCCACGCTGTCCTGGGACCCTGGATAAGCGCCTCCACCAGGTTTTTCACCAGCCCCAGGAGCGGGATGTCGAGGGGCACGAACACCGAGTCGGGGACGAGCACCTGGTCGTCGGGATCGAAGAAATACAGATCCTGCGCCTGGTAGTACAGCGGGAACTCGGTCGCGGTCAGCATCCGGTAGCGGGGCGGGTTCGAAATCCGCCACTGGCCGTCCACCTTGGTCAGGTCGAACGCGTAGCGGCCCAAGGACTGAGTGTGGCTTTGCGCCCAGACGTACTGGCCGGAGCCGTCCAAGGTGGCCTGCTCCTCGCCGGTGACGTCGACTACGGTCCGCGGGGCGCCGTGCCGCCCGGCCGGCGTCACCGCCCTGGTCACCGTGTTGAGCCCGCTGAACACCGTGACGGACGTGCCCGGGTGCCACGTCCGGCCGGCCGAGTCGGCCAGGTACTGCCGGGCAATGTCGGCGTAGGTCGGGCCGCTGGCGTTAGCGACGAGGAACCCGTGCACGATCTGCGACGGGGTGGCACCCGGCTGGGGTGCTGAGGGGATGGACGCGATGGAATCCGCGGATGGCTGCGTGGCCTGCGCGTTGGCGCCGAACTCGGCGGGCGGGCCGCCGTCCGGCATGCCCACGCAGCCCGCCACGCAGGCGACCGCCGCGGCCACCACGCTCAGCTGCCGGACGGCCCGCCAGCGCCGGGCGCGACCCCGCCGTGCCGGGCTAGCCACGCGACACCACTCCGGTGATCGTGATGGCCGGGAACGGGTCCGTCACCAGGGTCACGAGCTCGGTTTCGTCCGGGCCAAGCGGCAGCGGCGATCCGGCGAGCTGCTGCCCGGAGACCCGGGGAAGGGTCAGCCGGAACGCCGAGCCCTTGCCCGGTTCTCCCCAGGCCTGCAGCCATCCGCCGTGCAGCCGCGCGTCCTCCAGCGAGATCGCCAGGCCCAGGCCGGTGCCTCCGCTGGACCGGGTCCGCGCCGGGTCGGCTCGCCAGAACCGGTCGAAGACCAGTCGCTCCTCGCCCGGCTTGAGCCCCACGCCGTAGTCCCGGACCGAGACGGCCACCGCGTCGCTGTCCATGTCCGCGGTGACCACCACGTCCTTGCCCTCGCCGTGCTCGACCGCGTTCACCAACAGGTTGCGCAAGATGCGTTCCACCCGTCGCCGGTCCACCTCCGCGAAGCACCCCGCGGCGGGCAGCCTGAACTCGATCCGGCTGTGCCTGCTCTCGGCCAGTTGCTGCGCGTCATCGGCCGAGTGGCGGACCAGCTGGCACACGTCGGCGAGTTCGGTGTCCAGCGTGGCCGCCCGCGCGTCGTACCTGCTGATCTCGAGCAGGTCGACCAGAAGCGACTCGAACCGCGCAAGCTGGCTCTGCAGCAGCTCGACCGACCGGGCGCCGACCGGATCGAGCTCGCCCCGGGACTCGAACAGCAGGTCGGCGGCCATCTTGATGGTCGTAAGCGGCGTCCGGAGCTCGTGGCTGACGTCGGAGACGAACTGCCGCTGCACGTTGGACAGGTCCTCCAGTTCGCGGAGCTTGCCCTGCAGGCTCGACGCCATCTCGTTGAACGACGTGGCCAGGTCCGCGAGGTCATCGGTGCCGCGCACCTCCATGCGTTCGGACAGGTGACCAGCCGACAGGCGCTGAGCGACCTGGGCGGCGCGCCGGACCGGCAGTACCACCCACCGGGTGACCAGCGACGCGATCGCGGCCAGCAGCGCGACCAGCGCCAGCCCCACGCCGATCAGGATCTGCTGGACCAGCAGCAGGGTCGCCTGCTGCTGGGTGAACGGGAACACGTAGTACAGCTGGTAGTAGGTGCCGAGCGGAATGCCGACGGCCAGGGCGGGACCGGAGGCGCCCGACCCGGAGGCGTAGACCAGCGTGGTGGGCTCGGTGAACGGAGTGGCCGAGCTCGCGTTGTCGTACTTGGACGGCTTCTGCTCGTCGCCGACGGAGGTGATCAGGTCCTGCGGGATCGTCGCCGTGATGTCGACGTCGCGCTGCCCCACCCACTGCACGCCGGCGGGCGCGTTCTTGGTCAGCTGGACGAAGACCAGGTAGCTGCCGGTGTTCCCGCTGAACTGCTGCAGGGCGTTGGAGATCGTCAGCGCGGCGTCCACGGTCTGCGGTGGCACGAGCACGTCCACGCTCTGGAGCGAGAGCGCGGAAGAATGACCGGCCTCCACCTGTTCGCTCGCGGCGGTTTCCGCGTTGCGCAGCAGCCCGCTCGCTATCGACTGCACCAGGATGAAGCCGAGCACGGCGATGACCAGGGCGGAAAGTACCAGCGTGGTGGTGACCACCCTGAGCTGCAGCGACCGCCGCCAGCGGCTGCGCATGCGCGCCACGACACCGCGCCGCCAGCGGTTCGCGGCCAGGACCCAGCGCCTGACGCCGCTCGGCAGCGGCCGGAGGATCGCGCGCCGGAACGACGG
>JASHVM010000308.1:0-3127 GCA_030044595.1 Streptosporangiaceae bacterium | reverse complement strand
TCTAGGTGAAGGTCACGACGGTCAGGGTTAGGTCGCGAGTGACCTTGCGACGTCCGAATCTAGGCTTGCGAGTCGTTGCCGGGACTTGGCCGGCGCCGTCCACCGGTCACGGCCGACGACGGCGCCATTGTCAGGGGTCCGGCGTACCGTTGGCCGGGAACATCAGGGCCGGGCGGCAGGGCAGTGAGGTTCCTGGCCAGCGCCGGTTCGCATGGGCACGAACGATCAGCCTGGGGAAGGGGTCCGCCATCATGAGCGAGCCGACGACGTACACGCTGGAGGCGCCGGGCGCCGTGCTGGTCTACGAGGTGCGGGACAACGGCGGCGCGGGGCACCCGGTCCTGCTGCTCGCCGGGGCGCCGATGGGAGCCACCGGTTTCGCCGCCTTGGCTGAGCAGTTCGCCGACCGGATGGTGGTGACCTACGACCCCCGCGGGACCGAGCGCAGCCAGCGCACCGATAGCCAGCCGCCAGGGTCTGCGCCTGGCGAGCACGCCGAAGACCTGCGCCGGCTCATCCAGGCGCTGGACGCCGGCCCGGCCGACGTCTTCGCCAGCAGCGGTGGCGCGGTCAATGGGCTGGCCCTAGTGGCCAGGCATCCCCGGCTGGTCCGCACTCTGGTGGCGCACGAGCCGCCCAACGCCCAAGAGCTGCCGGACCGTGAGTGCGTGCTGGCCGCGTGTGCCGACATCCGCCAGACGTACCAGCGCAGCGGTTACGGCCCGGCGATGGCCAAGTTCATCGCGCTGGTCAGCCACGCGGGCCCGATCCCGCCTGGCTTCCCAGGGCAGCCCGCTCCTGATCCGGCCGCTTTCGGGTTGCCCACGCAGGACGACGGCTCCCGCGACGATCCGCTGCTCGGACTGCACATGACCGCCTGCGTTGGCCATGAGCTCGACTTTGACGCGCTCCGCGCTGCACCCACCCGCATTCTCCTCGGCGTCGGGAGCCAGTCCGGCCAGATGATGGCGGGCCGGGCCGCCGTGGCCGCAGCCGGGCGGGTCGGGACCACACCGGTCACCTTCCCCGGCGGTCACGACGGCTTCATCACCGACCCCGCCGCCTTCGCCGCCGTGCTACGCATCGCCCTGGACCGCTGAGTCCCGCAGCCCAGGCGAGGACCTGGCCTATCCACGGCAACGGCGAACTGATTGCGATGGCCTCGGCAGAAGCACCGCCGGGCATGGAGTCGTCGCAAGCGTGCGCCAGCAGGACCCCGAGAGTCCTATGCGCCACTGTTGGCTCGCCGACTTACTATGCCGCGGACAGGGTCTTGCCCACGGGCACGGCACGAGACCTCGGCCACGTCCACGTACTCCGTGAGCGTTGTCGTCTTGATCGTTCAGGAGTCTGGCGGCGGGCTGGTCCTCGCTCGCGATCTTGGTTCGCGGTTTCGCCGGTGAGGGTGACCTGTGCTGTGGCGCAGGTCGGTATGCTCACCCGGTGAGCCGGATCTCAATCGTGGGGGTGCCGAGCAGCGCCGCCAGCTACGCGGCCGGCCAGGATCTGGCGCCCGCGGCACTGCGCTCGGCTGGCTTGCCCGCCAGGCTCGCCGCGGCGGGGCTTGAGGTGCGTGACGAGGGGGACCTGCCCGTGCAGGTATGGGCACCTGACCGGGAGCACCCGCTGGCCCAGAACGCCGGCCCGGCGGCCGCGTCGCTGCGCGCGCTGGCCGGCCGGCTCGAGCCGGTACTGGCGCGCGGCGACTTTGCGCTGGTCCTCGGCGGCAACTGCACCATTGCGCTCGGGGTCATGGCGGCGTTGCGTCGCCTCGGGACCGGCGCCCCGGGGTTGCTGTACGTCGACCGCCACTACGACATCAACACCCCGGACAGCACGACTGATGGCGCCCTGGACTGGATGGGCCTGGCACACGCGCTGGCGTTGCCGGGGTGCGTGGACAGCCTCACCGACGCGTTCGGCCCCCGGCCGCTGCTGGAGCCCTCCCAGGTGGCATGGCTCGGGGTGCAGCCGCAGCGGGCGACGGACTGGGAGCGCGAGCAAGCTGCCCGGCTGGGCCTTTACGCGGCCACCAGTCAGGCCCTGGCCGCCGATCCAGCTGGTGCCGCCACGGCCGCGCTTGATCACCTCCCGGCTGGCCCGGTCGCGGTCCACATCGACGTCGACGTCTTGGACTTCACCGATGCCCCGCTGGCAGAAGATACCGGCGGCCGCAACACCGGACCCACCCTCGGTCAAGCCGAGCAGGCGCTCACGCTGGCCGCGCGAGATCCGCGGGTGCGGGCGCTGTCGATCGGCGAACTCAACCCGACGCGCAGCGCCGGCGACCCCGATGCCCTTCCCCGCTTTGCTGACAGCATCGCCCGGACTCTCGCCGTCACCGGGCGGGATAGCCCGCACACTGGTTGACGCTCGGATCTGGATGCGGTGAGGCATGTCGTGGATCATGAGCAGAGGTGCCGATAGCTCGCTGAGGGCGGCCTCCCGGCCCTGGCGCCCAGCACCCAGGCGCGACGCTGCGGAGCCCGACAGCCGAAGTGGCGGGCGGACGGAGATAGCAGAGCGTAGTCGGCGCCGGTGGCAGCCGCGCAAAAGATCCGCCTGATTCTGCTCGGCCGACGGCTCTCCGCAGGTCGTCAGTCAAGGCAAACCGACCAGGTCGACCTGCGCGCTGATGTCACCCGGATCTGCATGCTGATGAGCGGATAGCGGGGAGCTCAGCTACGCCGTCCGTCCCCCGGAGGTACCTCACGCGGACACGGCCAGCCCGAGTCGTATTGCCCGCTCCGGCCCGGTGAGCTGATAGGTCCGGGATGTTGGCGCGCCTGTCACTTGGCCGTTGCCTCGGTCTGGTACGTAGGACGAGCACGGGGCGACTAACAGCGCCTTTCTGGAGGAAGCATGCGGAAAACCAAGATTCTGGCGATAGTTGCCGCGTCTGGCGTGGCAGCTCTGCTCGGCGGAGCCGCGCCGCCCGCAGCAGCGGCCGTTAGCCGCAGCGCCGGAGCGGATACCGCGCCGGCTGCCAGCCCGATCAGGCACGTGCTGCTGCTCACGGTAGACGGGATGCACCAGCAGGATCTTGTGTGGTACGTGCGCCAGTATCCAAATTCGGCGCTGGCGGATCTGGTACGTGAGGGCATCGAGTACAGCAACGCCACGACGA
>JASHVM010000307.1:0-4443 GCA_030044595.1 Streptosporangiaceae bacterium | reverse complement strand
GCCCCACCTCGATCCAGCGCGGGATCAAGTCCAGGTCGGCGCCGGCCGCGATGCAGTAACCGGCGGCGGCCCGGGCCTGCAGGTCCTCGACGGTTCGCCGGTAGAAGCCGATGAGGAGGCCGGCTACCTCGGCGAGCAGGTCGCCGCGGTCACCAGCTATCTCCCGCAGTTCTGCCACCGCGGCGGCTGTCTCCGCCCCGGTGGACTCCAAGCAGCGGGCGTGCCGCCGGGCCGCGCCGGTCAGGCGGGCCACCGTGTGCCGGTCGACCTCGGTTCCGGACCGATCGCTCACGGCGACTGCCCCGTACCAAGACGTCGACCGGACCCGGCACGAACTACATGTTCGTACTTCTGTGCAGTGGACACTGAGAACATTAAGCTAGTATCGAACACAAAGATGATAATTGCAAACGGTCAGCGCAGGCGCCGCGCGATGAAAACCAGCTCGCGTCCGGGCCGGTCCGGGGCGTCCCGGACGTCTTCCAGCGCGAACCCGGCTGACGCCAAGGAATCGGCGACCTCCTCGCGGCGCCGGAAGCGCAGCGTCGACTCCGAGGTCATGACCGCGCCATCAGCTTCGAAGACGAACACCGAGCGGAAGGAGACCAGGTCGCCTCGGACGCCGGTTACCTCGACCCACGTCTCGACGTCGCCCACCCCCGGGATGCCGGTGCGCGCCCGCGAGGTCTCGCGATTCCACTCCAGCCACGCCTTGCGGGCCGGATCGCGGGTTTCGAACACCAGGCGGCCGCCGGGCCGGAGCGCACGGTGCGCACCGCAGAGAACCAGTTCCCAGTCCCTGTCGGTCAGGAAGACCTGCGCGACGTTTCCCGTCATCGTCACCAGATCCACCTGGACCGGGGGCAGGCTGGCCGCATCGCGGCGCACCCACCGCACCCGATCCGCTCCGGGTTTGGACCGGGCGACGCCGAGCGACGCTTCGGCAGGGTCCAGGCCGATCACGTCAACGCCGCGACCCGCGAGCAGGCACGCGAATGTTCCCGTGCCGCATCCGACGTCAAGGACGCTGCGAGCGTCGAACTCCGCCACGATGGCGGCGTAGGCATCCAGGTCGCTGCGGTCGGGATCCAGGGGATCGTAGATCTCGGCGAGCCGCCGCTCCTCGAAGTGCGCATCGGCCATGAACAGGACCGTAGGCGTTGCCCGCCGACCGGGCGAGCGATTATCGGCTGGCCTGGACAGCGCGAGCACCGGGCAGCGACGCTGAGATGTCGAAGGCCGGCGTTGGCGTGGCCGGCCGCTGGCCCGCCGGGAAGGACCGAGCGATGCAAGCCCTGACGCCCGCATCGGCGGATGACCTGCCGCCGCTCGGGCAGTTGATCGTTGACGACCCGTTCTGGCGGTACCAGCAGGGCGACTCGGCCCGTGAAGGCGTTGCGCACCTACGCGTCTGGACGACCGTGACTGCTCCCCCGGGTTACCTCGCGGTGGTCGCCGCGACCGGGCCTGCCGCGACCGTCACCAACTCGGCCGGGTACATCTGGGCCGCACTGACCGGCGTCTACGGGTCGCCCCTCGTTCTGCTCGAACACGATGCCGGCGAGCAAGCGGACCCGCGGGAGAGCCTGGACCTGGTGCGCATCGGCCGGGACGGCCTGGCGAACTGGAACCGGGTCTGGCCGACCGACGAAGACAGCCCGCGCCATGCCGGGCTGGAAGCCTGGATGGCCGCCTACGGGCGCCAGATCGTCGCGACGACCACGGACGATGCGGGTCACCCCTGACCGGCTGCACGGCTTGACGTGATCGATCCCGGTGACGGTCGCCGCCACGAGTGCGTGCGCGCGGCTCTACACGTTGAACCGGAACTCGACGACGTCGCCGTCGCGCATGACGTATTCCTTGCCCTCGATGCGGACCTTGCCCGCGGCGCGGGCGGCGGCCATGGAGCCTGCCGCGATCAGGTCGTCGTAGGAGACCACCTCGGCCTTGATGAAGCCTCGCTGGAAGTCGCTGTGGATGACGCCGGCCGCCTGCGGTGCGGTCGCGCCGGCCCTTATCTCCCAGGCCCGGGCTTCCTTCGGGCCCGCGGTGAGGAAGGTCTGCAGGCCGAGCGCGCGGAACCCGGCCCGAGCCAGCTGGGCGAGACCCGGCTCGCCGAGGCCGGCCTCGGCGAGCAGCTCCGCGGCCTCGTCCTCGGGCAGCTCTGTCAGGTCGGCTTCGGTCTTGGCGTCGAGGAAGACCGCCTCGGCGGGCGCGACCAGCGCGGACAGGCGCTTGCGCAGGTCGGTGTCGCCGAGTTCGCCCACGTCGCAGTTGTACACGTAGAGGAACGGCTTGGCCGTCAGCAGCTGCAACTCGCGCAGCGCGGCCAGATCGATGCCCGCGGCAGCGCCGCCAGCCCAGAGGGTGACCCCGGTGTACAGAAGCTTCTCGGCGGCCTCCGCGGTCTGGACCACCCGCGCTCGCTGGGCATCCTTGGCGAACTTGGTCTCCTTGGCCAGCCTGGGCAGGGCCTTCTCCAGCGTCTGCAGGTCGGCCAGGATCAGCTCGGTGACCACCGTCTCGATGTCACGCTCAGGCGACACGTCGCCGTCCACGTGGGGGATGTCCGGGTCGGCGAACACCCGCACCACCTGGCAGATCGCGTCGGTCTCGCGGATATGGGCCAGGAACTGGTTGCCCAGGCCCTGGCCCTGGGAGGCGCCGCGGACCAGGCCGGCGATGTCGGTGAACCGCACGCTGGCGGGCACGATCCGCGCGGAGTTGTATAGCTTAGCCAGCTCGGCCAGGCGCAGGTCGGGGACGCCGACCACGCCGACGTTGGGCTCGATGGTGGCGAACGCGTAGCTGGACGCGAGTGCGCCGGCTCGGGTCAGCGCGTTGAACACAGTGGACTTGCCGACGTTGGGTAGGCCGACGATGCCGATAGACAGGCTCACCCGCGCGAGTTTAGTGCCGCCACGGGCCGCGGGAGGCGGGCTAGAACTGCGCCTCGTACTGGGCCGGGTCGATGCGGGCCTCGACGATCAGCGGCCGGGCACCCGACGACCGGGCGGCGAGGCCGGCCAGCGCCTTCTCCAGGCCTGCCGGGGTGTCGACCCGCATCCCGTCGCAGCCCATCGCCTCGGCCAGCGCGGCCAGGTCTGTGCCGCCCATCCGGGTCGCGGTCGGCGGGTAGCCCATCAGCTGCTGCCGGAGCTCGATCCGGTTGAGGCTGCCGTCGGCGAAGACCACCACGGTGACGGGCAGGCCCAGCGCCGCGGCGATCCGCATCTCGGTCGCGGTCATCGCGAACCCGCCGTCGCCAACCAGCGCGATCACCGGCCGGTCCGGCAGGGACAGCCTCGCCGCGATCGCCGCGGGCACGCCGAACCCCATGGCGGACAGGCCGTTACTGATCAGCACCGAACGCGGCCTGGAGGCCCGCCAGGCCTGCCCGGCCATGATCTTGTGCGAGCCGACGTCGGTGGTCACGATGGTGTCCGGCGGGGCGGCCTCGCGGGCGATCGTCACCACGTCCGACGGGTTGAGCCTGCCCTCGGCGCGGCCCGCCTGCCACGCCGCGCGGAGCCGGTCCCGGTGCGCCGCCACCTGCGGTTCCGACCAGCGGGGTTCGCCGGACCAGTGCGCCGCGATCCAGCCGAGGATAGCCGCGACGTTGCCGACCAGTTCGTGCGCGCTGGCGTAGACCTGATCGGTGTTCGGCGTGGTGGCCACGTGCAGCACCGGCGTGCTGACAGACCACGGGCTGATGAGCTCCACCGGGTCGAAGCCGGCGGCCACGATCAGGTCGGCCCCGGCGAGCAGGTCCCACAGGACCCGGTGACCCGCCATGTCGAGAACGCCGGCGAAGTACGGGTGGTCCTCGGCGAATACGCCCTTGGCCATGGGCGAGACCAGCACCGGGATTCCGGCCAGCTCGGCGAGCCGGGTCAGCTCCGCGCCCGCGGCGCAGCGCACCGCGGCGGTGCCGGCCAGGATCACCGGGCGCCGCGCGGCCCGCAGGTCGCGCAGCGGGTCGCCGTCGCCGTGCACGTCGACCGTTCCCGCGGCCGGGGCCAGCGGCGGCGGGACGATATCACCGCCGCCTCCGGCCGGGACCGGCCACACGTCGGCGGTCACAGTCAGGTGAACGGCGCCGGGCCGTTCGGCGACGGCGGTGCGCAGCGCCTTGCGCGCGACCGTGTCGGCGGAGGCGGCGCTGGCCGGGTCCAGGCGCAGCGCCAGCTTGGTGACCGGCGCGAACAGCCGGCCGTGATCGACCACCTGGTGGGTGGCGAACTGCTCCCGGGAGCTGTCGATCTGACCGGAGATCGCCAGCATCGGCACGCGGTCCAGGCTCGCCGCGGCCACGCCGTTCAGGACGGCGGTCGAGCCGGGGCCAAGGGTGGACAGGCACACCCCGGGCCGCCCGGTCGCCATGGCCGCCGCCTCGGCCATGAACGCGGCGGTGCCCTCGCGCACCGCCGGCACGACCTC
>JASHVM010000306.1:0-3854 GCA_030044595.1 Streptosporangiaceae bacterium | reverse complement strand
AACAGCAGCGCCGCCGAAATCGCCCCGAACGGCGTGTACCGCCCGAAGATCATCGCGGCGAGCGCGATGTAGCCCTCGCCGGACGACATGTCCTTGCCGAACGATCCGACCGAGCCGATCGTGAAGTAGGCGCCGCCGATGCCCGCGATCAGCCCGGCCGCGATGACGTTGCGGTACCTCATCGCGATCACGTTGATACCCACGGTGTCGGCCGCGAGGGGGTGCTCGCCGATGGCCCGGGTGCGCAGTCCCCAGCGGGTCGAGAACAGGCCCACCTGGACGCCGGCCAGCGCGATGTAGGTGAGGTACAAGAAGATGGTGGAGTCGAAGAAGACCGGGCCGATGATCGGGATGTCGCCCAGCAGCGGGATCTTGAATGAAGAGAACGTGGCCGGCGAGTTCAGCGTGTTGGCGTAGGGCACCATGAGGGCGTCGTACAGGTACCCGGTGAGGCCGAGGATCAGCGTGTTCAGCACCACTCCGAGGATGACCTGGTCCACCCGGTAGCTGATGGCGAAGACGGCGAGCAGCACGCCGACCAGCGAGCCGGCCAGCGCCCCGCTCAGCAGGCCGAGCCACAGCGAGCCGGTGCCGCTGGCCACGATGGCGGCGGTGAACGCGCCGAGCAGCAGCTGGCCCTCGATGCCGACGTTGATCACCCCGGAGCGGGAGCAGACCACCCCGGTCAGCGCGCCCAGCATGATCGGGATCGACCCCGCGAGGGTTCCCTGCAGCAGGTTCACCACGTTGAACGGCGTGGTCAGGCCGGCGTCGGTCCAGCACAGCAGCGCGACGACGAACAGGAAGACGACCACCGCGATCGATACCCGCTTCAGCACCGTGCCGAACGGCAGGAAGGCCCGCAGCGCGGCGATCACGAGGGTAATCGCCCCGCACACGTAACAGGTGGTGGCGGCGGGCAGGGAGAGGTTCGGCACGGTTACCTTGGCGAACGGCTGAGAGAACGCGAAGGTCGCGTCCCCGTGGTGCGAGTACACCCCCAGCACGAAGATGTTCACCAGGCCGAACACGGCGAACGTCGCCGGCGCGAGCCACCTCCTGAAGGTCTTGCCCGGAGGGCGGGCCGCCAGGTCCAGGTCGACCGGGCGCAGGTCCTCGGTCGCGGTCATGCGTTCCACCCCTTGGACATGACCCCGCCGACGCCGCCGCCTCTAGCGGCGCGCAACCGGAACACGGCCCGAATCAGCAGCGGTGCCGCGACGAACAGGACGATCACCGCCTCCAGGACCTGGACCATGTCCACCGGGGTGCCGGTGACGGCCTGCATGAGCGGCGCGCCGGCGTGCAGCGCGCCGAACAGCAGGCCGGCGAGCACGACCCCGAGCGGTCGGCCAAAGCCGAGCAGCGCGACCGTGATGGCGTCGATGCCGTAGGTCCCGTAGCTCTGGAAGTTGAGGGTGAAGTCGGTGCCCTGGACGACCGCGGCGCCGCTCAGCCCGGCCAGGCCGCCGGCGATCAGCATCGCCAGCACCCAGTTGCGCTCGACGTTGATGCCCGCCACGCGCGCGGCGCTGGCGTTCCGGCCGATGGCGCGGAACTCGAAGCCAGTCGTGGTCCGGGTCAGCAGCCACCACATGCCTGCCGCGCAGGCCAGCGCGAGAAGGAAGCCCGCGTTGATCCGCAGCGACGAGCCGAAAAGGTGCGGCAAGTGCGCGTTGCCGGCGATAGCCGCGGTGATCTCGTTAGTGGTGCGAGGCGCCTGCATCAGGTAGGGGAAGGAGAGCAGGTAAGCCAGGAAGTAAGCCATGATGTAGTTGAGCATGATCGTGGTGATGACCTCGTGCGCGCCCGTCCTCGCCTTGAGCTCGCCGACCAGCCAGCCGAGCGCCGCGCCGCCCAGGAAACCGCCGATCACGCAGACCACCACGTGCACGACGGGCGGCAGGCTAACCCCGTAGCCGAGGAACGTGGCGACGATGATGCCGCCGATGAACTGGCTTTGCGCGCCGATATTGAACAGACCCGCCTGGTAGGGCAGCGCGACCGCCAGCCCGGCCAGGATCAGCGGCGTGGCCTGTACGCAGGTCTCCGAGAGCGGGGCGAACACGGCGGACAGGTAGCCGTCGTGGATCGCCGTGCCGATCGAGGCCTGCTGGAACAGCGCCGCGACCGTGTGCGGGTTGAAGATCGAACCCTCGAACATCTCCACGTACGCGCCCACCGCGGTGTCCCAGGCCGACGCGATCGCGTGCCCGGGAGCCGAGAAAAAGCTGCCCCAGGCGTGCAGGACGGCCGTGTTGGTGAACGCGTTCAGCAGCCCGCCGATGACGAACGCGGTGATGAAGGCCAAGATGGTGATGGTGACCGTATTGCCTTCCAGGATCGTGTCCCTGAAGGCCTGGCCGAGGCCGTAACCGGGCTGGCGCCGCCCCAACCTTCCCGTCCGGTTCGGCCCCGCGTTGGCCTCGTTGGTCTCCGCCGCGGCCGCATCCGAGGAACCCACCTGGTCGCTCATTGTCCCGCTCCCGGCATGGCCGTCGGAGTGCTCGGGGCCGGTTCCGGCCCCGGGGGCTGGGAATCTTCGTCGCTTCTCCCTGCCATCAGCAGCCCGAGCTCCTCGGCCGGCACCGTCGGCGGCCGGACGCCAGTGATCCTGCCCTCGTACATGACCGCGATCCTGTCCGCCAGCGCGTAGATCTCGTCGAGTTCGGCGGAGACGATGAGCACGGCCACGCCGTTGTCGCGCTGTTCCACGATCCGGCGATGCACGAACTCGATCGAGCCCACGTCGAGCCCGCGGGTGGGCTGGCTAGCTATCAGCACCTTGTGCTCATGCCCTAGTTCCCTGGCCAGGATGACCTTCTGCTGGTTGCCGCCGGACAGCGTGGACACCGGAACCTGCACCGAGGTGGTGCGGACGTCGAATTCCTGCACCCGCTCGGCCGCGTTGGCCGCGATCGCGCCCAGGTTGAGGTTGATGCCGGACGCGAACGGCGGCCTGTTGTACTGGTCGAGCACCATGTTGTCGGCCACGGAGAAGTCGCCGATCAGCCCGTCTTCCTGCCGGTCTTCGGGCACGTAGGCGATGCCGGCGTGCAATCGCTGAGCCGGCGTGGCGTGGGTGAGGTCGACGCCGTTCAGCATCACCTCTCCCGCCGCCGTAGGCCGCAGTCCCATCAAGGCCTCGCACAGCTCGGTCTGCCCGTTGCCCTGCACCCCCGCCACGCCGAGGATCTCGCCCGACCGGACCTGGAAGGACATCCCGTTCACCCAGACCCGGCCGGTCTCGTCCGCGACGGTCAGGTCGGCCACGTCCAGTACCACGTCGCCCGGCTTAGCTGCCTCCTTGCTGACCCGCAGCTGCACGTTCCGGCCGACCATCAGCGACGCGAGGTCGTCCTCGGAGGCGGACGGAGGCCTTTCCCCGACGACCGCGCCCCGGCGTAGCACGGTGATCGTGTCAGCGATCGCCTGGACTTCCTTGAGCTTGTGCGAGATGAACACGATGGACCTGCCGCCGTCCTTCAGCTGCCTGATGATCCGGAACAGGTCTTCGGTCTCGGCCGGGGTGAGCACCGCGGTCGGCTCGTCGAGGATCAGCACGGTCGCCTCCCGGACCAGCGCCTTGACGATCTCGACCCGCTGCTGGATGCCGACCGGCAGGTCCTCCACCAAGGCGTCCGGGTCGACGGCCAAGCCGTACCTCTGGGACAGCTCGCGGACATCCTTCCGGGTTTTGCGCCGATCGAGCAGGCCGAGA
This sequence comes from Streptosporangiaceae bacterium, assembly GCA_030044595.1. Lineage (GTDB taxonomy): Bacteria > Actinomycetota > Actinomycetes > Streptosporangiales > Streptosporangiaceae > Palsa-504. The sequence continues at coordinate 133 of JASHVM010000306.1, read as the reverse complement.
CGGCGGGTCTCCTCGATGCCGAGGGTCACGTTTTCCGCGACGGTGAACACCGGTACGAGCATGAAGTGCTGGTGCACCATGCCGATGCCGGCGGCGATGGCGTCCTTGGGAGAGTGGAACCGGACGGCCTTGG
>JASHVM010000305.1:0-4386 GCA_030044595.1 Streptosporangiaceae bacterium | reverse complement strand
GTTTCCGGCCACCGTGGGTTGAGATACTACCGTTATCGAGACGCGTGCAAGAGCTTTATGCAAATGTTGTAAAAGTTGTTTACATTGCCGACTGTTGGTCGCAATTCACCAGGCACCGCGTGTCCGGCGGGAATTGCATCCAGCTTCAGCCTCGGTAACTGGTGGTGACCGTCTCAGAGCTGATGAGACCGCGCGACGCGGTAGCCATCGCGAGTCGACGAGCAGGGTTGTTGCAGGTCAGGCTAAATGTGGGCCGGTGGCGATCACCTGCTGAGATTTCAACGGAACAGGTGTTGGCGACCTGGTGACTCCCCGCCGCAGAAGCGAAAGGTCAGACGGGGGTGCCCTCTCGCTAACGGTGTGCTAACAACGGTGCTGGAAACAGGGCGACGACCGTGGACGCCGCGACTGGCGAGACAGCGGTACGGCCTGCTCAGGAGCCCATAGTGGATCTACGTGGACCCGCCCAGCCTTCTGAAAAGCGGAAGGTCGACAGTTCGATCCTGTCCCTGACCACCTCTGAACTGGGAAAACGCATCGGCCAAGGCCGTCATCTGACGGCAACCCCCTGCTACGTGAAGCGGACGGTCGTGCGTCATCTGCACCAACTCTTGGCAGCGTTCTTACGGCGCTCAGGCTCGGCGAAAGTCCGCCAGTCAGATATGTGACCCTTTAGCCAGTTCGTCGGCCGGCGCGGCGGCTAGCTCGCGCTGCTGCCAGCGGCGCGGGGGCTCTCGGTTGTGCGTCGGAAATGCCGTTGCGAATGCGTACACGGGCGAGTAGCCGGTGGGGGCGGCGATCTCGTCTACGGTCGCGTCCTGGGCGAGAAGCAGGTCGCGGGCCAGAGTCATCCGCCAGTCGGCGAGGTACTGCATGGGTGCCTGACCGAGGGGCTGATGGAAGACACGGGCGGTCTAGCAGCCCGCCACTGGCACAAGGGGTGCCGGGCTGGTGAACGGAGGATCGTTCAGAGAGCGTTCGGCCTTAGCTGCCTTTCATCAGAATGTCGGCGGTCAGCGCCAGGTCGCGTGCCGATCTGCCGACGGCGATCCGATGCGTACCTTCGGTGACGCGCCAGTTGCCGGTGATTCCGTCGGGCCCGTCGAACCGCGCCAGCAGCCGCGGGTCGGCGGTGATGGTTACCCGGCGTGATTCCCCCGGCTGTAGGTCTACCCGCTCGAAGCCGAGCAGGCGCTGGCGTTCCCCGCCCGGGGCGGCGGTCAGGTAGAGCTGGGGGACATCGGCTCCGGCGCGCCCGCCGGTGTTGGTGACGGTGACGGTGGCGGTCATCGTGTCACCGCCTTCGACCTGCAGATTGCTGTAGCCGAAGGTGGTGTAGCTCAGGCCGTGCCCGAAGGCGTAGAGCGGCTGCTCGTGTTGCTGGGCGAACCACCGGTAGCCGACCTCGGCGCCTTCGGTGTACTCGATGGTGACCGCGGTGCCCCAGGGGGTGCCCAGTCCGGGGAGGTCCGGGCGTGGGGTCTGGGCCAGGCTGGCCGGGAAGGTGACCGGCAGTCGTCCTGACGGGTTCACCGCTCCGGTCAGGATCTCGGCGATGGCCTGGCCGCCCGCCTGGCCGGGATACCAGGCCTCGACGATCGCCCGGACCCTGTCGCGCCAGGGCATGACGATCGGATTGCCGGTCTCCAGCACCACGATCGTGTTGGGGTTCGCCGCCGCGACGGCCTCGATGACGGCATCTTGGCCCCACGGCAGCGACAGGTCCGGGTCGTCGAAGCCTTCGCTGTCAAGTTTGATGGCGAACACGATGGCGACGTCACAGCGTGCCGCCATGAGCGCCGACTCGGCCGGGCTCATCCCCGGATCGAACTCGATCTCGGCCCCGGGAAGGAGCTTGCGCAGCTCCGCCAAGGGCGAGGAGGGGAGCAGGAAGAGGTTGCGGCCGACGCCCATGATGCCGGGGCCGCCCACCTTGATCACCTCGGCGAAGCCGCCCGGAGGTAGCACCGCGCTCGAGCCGCACCCGGTAGGAACGCCGATCTGGGCGTGGCCGCCGATCACCCCGATCCGCGCCGCGGTGCCGGTGGCCAGCGGCAGGGCGCCGTCGTTCTTGAGCAGCACGATGCCCTGCCGGGCCGTCTCCAAGGCGATCTGGTGGTGCCCGGCCATGTCCACCTCAGGCGGCGGACCCCAGGCGTCGACACCGACAGCGAACATCGAGCGCAAGATGCGGCGCACCATCTCGGACAGGCGCTCTTTCGGCAGCTCGCCCTTGGCGTAGGCCTGCTGCAACGGAGCCGTGAACCACTCCTTCTGCCACATCATCACGTCGAGCTGCAGGCCGGATTCCTGGTCCAGCCCCATCAGGGCGGCCTCCCAGCCGGGCGTGCCACCCCAGTCCGACATCACCCAGCCCGGGTAGTCCCAGGCGCCCTTGAGCACGCTCTGGATCAGGATGCTGTTGCCCCCGGCGTACTCGCCGTTGATCTTGTTGTAGCCGGTCATCACCGCGCCGGGCTGGGCGCGCTCGATCGCGATCTCGAACGCCAGCAGGTCCGACTCGCGGTGCGCGGCCGGGTCGATGACCGCATCCAGCCAGTGCCGGTTGGTCTCGTTGCAGTTCAGCGAGTAGTGCTTGATCGTCGAGATCACGCCCTCGGCCTGGATCCCGGCGATCGACTCGGCGGCCAGCACCGCGCTCAGCAGCGGATCCTCCGACAGGTACTCGAAGTTCCGCCCGTTCCGTGGGTCGCGGGCCAGGTTGACCCCGCCCGCCAGCTGCACGTTGAATCCCCGGCTCCGGGCCTCACGGCCGACCATCCCGCCCGACTGGCGCGCCAGCCCCGGGCTGAAGCTCGCCCCCAAAGCGATCCCGGAGGGCAGCGCGGTGGCGGTGTCGCCGGGCCGGTATCCGGGGTTGGTTACGCCCAGGCTGGCGTCGCTCATCAGCAGCGGGGGAATGCCCAGCCGCGGCACCCCAGGGACATAGCCCGCGCTCATCGGCACGCCCTGCGGGATACGCCGATCCCGCACCGTCACCACGTCGTTGACTCCCATGACGCTGACCAGCAACGAGAACCGCTCCTCATCAGTCATCTGCTCCTCGACCGCCCGAGCCCGCGCATCAGCCGACGAACCCAGTGCAACTGCGTCCCCGCCCTCTCCAGCCATCGCCTACTCCTTTGCCATCCGAACCAGCGGGCCACCCGCTCGGTGCCTCTGGCCGTGCGAGTTCCAGGACAAGGCCAAACGTCCCCGCCAGGCGTGGCGGGCGGCGCTATCGGTGTAATCCCCGGTGGCGGCGCGGCCTTCGAGCCAGATGATTTCGGCCGCTTCGTTGCTGGCCACATCATCCTTGCCGGTAACGGTCATGGATACGCCGGTCACGTCGCCTCCACGAGACTCACCCTCAGGGCCACAACGAAGACTAACCTAGTCACCACTAGGAAACAAGGCGAGGGGCGCAACAAGACAAGACGTGAGGTAGCGTCGTCCCCGTCAGCCCTATAGCGAATGGACACCGTGAGCGGGCCAGAGCCAGACAGTGTCCCGGCCCAGGGCAGAATGGGCAGGCCACCGAAGACGACCGTCGGTGAGATCGTCGATGCGGCGATCGAACTGTTCGGCTCGCGCGGGTTCAAGGGCACCACGATCGCTGCCATTGCCGAACGCGTGGGTCTCACAGACGCGGGCGTCCTGCATCATTTCCCGACAAAATCTGTGTTGATCGAGGCGGCGCTGGAGCGCGGGCTGCTGCTGCAGACAACCCGGATGCAGGAACTCCTCGAGCCTGGAGGGCTCGAAGCGATCAGGCGAATGCGGAACTGGGGTTCCATTGTCGAGGAAAGTCCCGAACTGACGAGCCTCCAGATCGTGATGAGTACCGAGGGGATCGCGTTGGACTCACCGGTACGGGACTACGTTCAGCAGCGATATGCAAATCTGCATGAACTGATCGTCGGCCTCATTAGGCAGGGTGTCGATCGCGGCGAGATCCGCCCCGGAGTTGATGCCGACTGGGAGGCTTCGGCCCTCATCGCGTACCTAGATGGCATCCGTGTCCAGTGGTTCTACTCCGACAACCGCCTTTCGCTCATAACGGCTGTGCAGCGCTACTTCGATCTGCTCGTCGAACGGCTCGCCGTTTGAGTAGCCGCAGACGCGTTGCCCCGTGTCAGGGCGCTGGCGGACGGGTGAGGCCCGGGAAGACGGGTGTTCCCGGGCCTCATGGTGCGGTCGGCTAGCTGGCGAGCTTCCAGCCGGTGAAGGTGGGCGGGTACCCGGCCCAGGCCCCGTTGTTCCGATAGACCCGGCTGTCGGTGCCGAGCCCGAAGGTAAACGTTTCCGTCGCGGACGAGGCCGCGACCAGGCCCGATGTGAACCGGCCGCCGAACGAATGCCAGCCCGGCGAGCTGGCCAGGAACC
>JASHVM010000304.1:0-2809 GCA_030044595.1 Streptosporangiaceae bacterium | reverse complement strand
TGGATCTGCTCGGGTCGCTGGTGGACAGGAGCCTTGTGGTGGCCGAGCCCGCCGGGGCAATCCTGCGATACCGGCTGCTGGAGACGATCCGGCTGTTCGCCGCCGAGCGGCTGGCCGGGGCCGGCGAGGAGGAGGCCACGGCGGTCGCGTCGGCGCACTGCGCGCATTTCCTGGCCGTCGCCGAGCGGGCAGCGCCGTATCTGACCGGGCCGGAGCAGGGGGAATGGCTGGCCCGGCTGGACGCCGACCAGGCCAACCTGCGCCGCGCCGCCCAGTACGCGGCCGGCCGCCCGGACGGGACCACGCTGGTGCTGCGCCTGGGCGTCGCGCTGGACCGCTACTGGTGGGCCCGGTCCCGGATGCAGGAGGGCTTCGGGCTGCTCGTGCCGGTGCTCCGGCGGCCCGACGCCGGCGCCGACCCCGCGCTGTTCGGCGCGGCACTGACCACCGGCGCGGGCGTCGCTTACTTCATTGACCTCGCCGCCGCCCTGCAGCTTGCCGACCTGGCGGTCCAGGTCGCCCGCCAGCTGGGCGACGAGCGGCTGCTCTGCAGAGCCCTTGGGGCGCTATGCGCCGCGCATTTCTACGCCGGCGAGCCGGAGGCAGGGCACCCGTTCGGGCAGGAATCGGTCGACCGGGCCCGGCGGCTCGGCGACGACGTGCAGCTGGGCCACAGCATGCTCGGGTATCTCCTGGCCATCGACATCATCGACCCGGCCCGGGTCCTGCTTCTGTACACCGAGGCGATCGCCTGCAGCGAACGATCCGGCGACCATCTCAACAGCTCCACCTTGCACAGCAACGCCAGCATCATCGCACTAGAGGCCGGGGACATCTCTGCCGCCCGGGCTCACCTGGACGCCGCCGCACAAGCCGCGCAGCAGATCGGATGGGAGCACGCCACCGCGCAGGCGAACCTGGGTGACGTGCTGCGCGCCGAGGGAGACCCCGGCGGCGCCCGGTCCGCCTTCGAGGCCGCCCTGCGGACCGGCCGCCGGAACGGCGACAACTGGAACATGGCCTACGCCATCCTCGGCCTGGCCCACCTGGCCAGCGATGCGGGCGACTGGCACCGGGCCGCCACGCTGCACGGCGCCGCGCAGGCCTTTCTTGACCGGACCGGCAATCCGTGGCAAAACCCCACCGCGCGGGACCGCCGGGACAGCCTGGACCAGGCGCGCGCGCACCTGGGCGATGAGCAGCTGGAGCGAGCCTACGCCCAGGGCATGGCGCTCAGCCCGGACAAGGCCCTCAACCTGGCCCTCCCGAAAGCGAGCACGGCCTGATCTCCATCGCCGTGAAACCGCAGTGTCGTCATTGACCGTCCAGCCCGGGGCCGCCGCAAAATACCGTGCTCGCGTGCGCATCCGACACCGGCCGGGCGTGCCCGGCTGCTGCACCGTACGCCCTAGCCAGACGCTGCTCCGCGCCTGCTGATCGCGCGCAGCGGAGCGGCGCCCAGGGCGGCAGATCGTTCATTCTGCTGGCGGCACCGGGCGGTGAGCAACCGGCTGCCCAGCCGCGCCGTATAACGCCGGAAGTGCGCGCCCTTCCAAACCAGAGGCCGATGACGCAGGGTGAGACAACACGCGAGTTCCGCTGGTTCCTGGGTGCCGGATCTGAGGTATTGGGGGCGCTGTGGCGATTACGTCGGCGTGGCCTGACTTGCGCGAAGCCCGGCTGGCGTCTTTGGCTAGCCGGCCGGGAGCCCGGCCCAGTCAAATGCCTCGCCGATCTGCCGCAGCTCCTGCCTGGTGTGCTGGTCGCACAGCGCGCCGCGTAGCCCGGCCTGGTAGCAGTCCCGGGCCGGTACTCCCAGCTGCCTGGCTGCCGCGTAGTCGGCGGTCAGGTCGGTTCCGAACATGGCGGGGTCGTCGGTGGACACCGAGCATGCCACGCCCGCCGCGACCAGCTGCGGCAGCGGATGCTCGGCCAGCGAGGCCACCACGCCGGTGCGCAGGTTCGAGATCGGACACACATCAAGCACCACGCCCCGGCCGGCCAGCTCGGCCAACAGGCCGGGATCGTCGGCTGCCCGGATCCCATGCCGGATCCGGTCCGCGCCGAGGCCATCCAGCGCGCCGCGGATCGATGCCGGGCCCGCCGCCTCGCCCGCATGCGGCACCGATCCCAGGCCGCCATCCCTAGCGATCGCGAACGCCCGCGCGTACGGCTCCGGCGGATACTCCGCTTCCGGACCGCCCAGGCCCAGGCCCACGACGCCGCGGTCGCGGTAGGCGACCGCGTAGCGCGCGGTCAGCTCCGCCGTCTCCAGCGGGTATCCCCGCGGGATGTCGGGAGTCAGCCGGACCCGCACGCCGTGCTGCTCGGCGGCTTGCTGGGCGCCGTCGCAGTAGCCGGTGAACACCTCGTCCCAGTCGGCCCCGCGGCCGGCCGGCTCGGCCGGGGTGAAGATGCCCTCTAGGTAGACCGCGCCGTGGCTGGCCGCCTCGGCCGCGTAATCCACCACTACCTGCCGGAAGTCCCGCCCGGCGCGCAGCGCGCCGGTGGTGAGCAGCCACACGTCCAGGAAATGGGCGAAGTCCCGGAACTCATAAAGCGCGGCGAGCCCTTCCACCGAGTCGGCGGGCAGCGGCACGCCGTTGCGCCGGGCGATCTGCAGGAGCGTCCCGGCCCGGACGGTGCCTTCCAGGTGGACATGTAGCTCGATCTTCGGGAACGTCACAGCAACCGATTATCACAAGCCACACAATCGTGGGCCGGCGGCGGCGTGCTGGGCAGCCGTCGGCGCCAGACGTCGTTTCCGCGGCGGCTATCACGGAGCGTGATTGTCTCAGTGGGGCCGGCG
>JASHVM010000303.1:0-3707 GCA_030044595.1 Streptosporangiaceae bacterium | reverse complement strand
GACCCGTCCCCCGGATCCCGCGTGGAAGTACGGTCAGAGGTATGTGCCGAAGCATCAAGACCCTTCGCCCGCCATACGCCGAGCAGGTCACCGAGGACGACATCCGCGCCGCCGCGCTGCAGTACGTGCGGAAGATCAGCGGCTTCCGCGCACCCGCCGGGCACAATGCCGAGGCGTTCGGCCAGGCGGTGGACGCGGTCGCGGCTGCCACCGCGACCCTGCTGGATCACCTGCAGGTCCGCTCGCCGCAACGGCGGTAAGCGCCCGCTTCAGCGGCGCCGCCGAGGGGAAGGAACCCGGTCATGGACATCCTGAGGCTGATCCTCAACGTGATCTGGATCGTTCTGTGCGGCTGGTGGATGGCTCTGCTCTACTTTCTGGCCGGCATCATCTGCTTCATCTTGATCATCACGATCCCGTTCGGGATCGCCGCGTGGCGCATCGCCGGGTTCGTACTCTGGCCGTTCGGTCGGCACATCGAGCGCCGGCCCGAGGCCGGGGTGGCCTCGCTGATCGGGAACGTCATCTGGATCATCCTCCTCGGCTGGGAGCTCGCGCTCGGTCACCTGTTCGCCGGCATCGCGCTGTGCCTGACGATCATCGGCATCCCGCTCGGCCTGGCCAACTTCAAGATCATCCCGATCTCGCTGTTCCCGCTCGGCGTGCGCATCGTGCCGGGCAGTATGTTCTAGGCCCGCATGTTCTGGGCCCGCATGTTTTGGGCCCGCATGTTCTGGGTCCGCCGGACCCGCCGGACCCGCCGGACCCGCCGGACCCGCCCACCTGGCTAACCAGGTCCGCCTGCCGGTCAGGACAGGCTCACGGCTCGCTCCACGGAAGGTAGGCAGTCGTCCCGGCGCCGCGGCTGCGCAGCGCCGCGGTCACCCGCGCGCTGATGATCGGCGGCAGGTAGCTGGCCAGGTCGTCAGGGTCGACGAACCGGTAATGGTCGAGTTCGGATTCCTGCAGGCGGATGGGCGCGTCGTCGGCCAGCACGCCGCCGTCGAAGACGAAGTGCACGACGGGCCGGGGACGGACGCCGTCCGGTCCAACCCAGCCGATGACCAGCAGCGGCCCGGGGTCTATGCCGAGGCCGAGTTCCTCTTCGACCTCACGGCGGCAGCCGACATGCGGCGGCTCGCCGTGCTCGATGATCCCGCCCGGCAGCGACCAGTGATCCCGATAGTTGGGCTTGACCAGCAGGACCCGCCCGGCCGGGTTGGTGAACAGCGCCCCTGCGGCGCCGAACATGGTGGGAAGCTGCGCGAACCAGGCGGCCTCGTTATCGGCCGCCGCGCTGGCTGCGTCGGGCATGAACACGACCCTATCCGGGCCGCTGACCCGCGCGCGCAGTAGTAGCCTGCTCTCATGCACACCCCGGGTGACGACGCGCTTGCCGCCGAGGAAAGCCGGGTCGAGGTGTACGTCACCACGGACACGTCGGCCGCGCCGCATAAGGCCGAAGAGTCCAAGCTCTACGTGATGTACGACGCGGCCAACCCCGACGGCGACAAGCTGTACTTTACCGAGGCGGAATGGGAGGCCTTCGTCCTCGGCGTCAAGGACGGCGAGTTCGACCTCGACGAGTCAGGCCACCTGCCCTTCGGCTAAGCCGGCTTGTTCGGCCCCCCCGGGTTGACCGGCTGCAGCGGCTGAACCACCCCGGTCTGCGGCAACCCCACCACCGCGTCCAGGTCGGACAGCAGGTGCGGAGCGGCGGCGGCCGCCGGGCCGGTCACCATGGTCCCTTGGGTCTTGCCCGCCGCGGTGACGGTCACCCGCTGACACCCGCTGGCGGCGTAGGTGAACGTGGCCAGGACCCGAGTGCCGTCGTAGAACGTGCCCAGGTAGTCGGTACCGAATTCGGCCGGGCAGTGGACCACCTGCTTCGAGGCGTATGGATGGGCGACGGCGTTGCACAGGTCACTGAACAAGGCCCGGACCAGGGCCGCCTTGCGCTGGGTGACGGCGAGCGTGCCGCCGTTCGTCGGTTCCACAAGTCGCATCGCCCGCCGCACCGTGGCCGTGGTCGCCTGGTTCACGCTGGCGCAGCCGACCTGGGGCGCGGCCGCCGGGACCGCCGTCGCCACGCCCCCGGGCTGGTTCGACGCCACGACCGAGCCGCACCCGGCCAGCGCCGTGCACACCACGCCCGCCACCACGAGTTCGCGAACTTGGCGTTGGCACATCATGCCGCTTTGACGCATCCCGGGCGCCGTGCGTTCCATCTCGTCTCTGCGGGTACCTCAGAACACGCCCACCGCCAGGGCGCCGCCCACCGCGACGAGTATCGCGCTGGCCAGCAACTCACTCCGGTCGCCTGCGGCGGCTCCGATCCTAGCCCCCACTTCCAGGCCGACCAGCGACATGGCCACGCTCACGGCGCCAAACACCACCGCGGCCACGACCAGCCCGGTGTGGTACGTGCCAAGCGCAAAGCCGGCCGCCAGGTTGTCGACGCTCAGCGCGAGCCCGGTAGCCACGATCCGTCCCGTCCGCCACGACCTTCCCGCCCTGGCCAGCTCGCGGCTCTGGTCCGAGCCGCGCCGGGCGAGGACCAAGCTGAGCACGCCGACCGCGATCAGGACGGCCCCGCCCAGCACGCGGGCCACCTGGCCGAGGTCGGCCGCCAGGCCCTGTCCCAGGAGCAGGCCGAGGATCGGCATGCCGGCCTCGAACAGGCCGAATACCACGGCTATCCGCACGAGGGTGCTGCCGCGCACCCCGCTGACGCCGATCCCGACCGACGCGGCGAGGTTAGACAGGCCGAGCGCCCCGGCCAGCAGCAGCAACGCGAGCACGCGCCAACGCTACCCTCGCGGGACATCGGTCGCCACCGGGCGAACCGGTCACCACAACGCGGTGGGGCTGGCGCCCTCGAGGCGGAGCAGCAGTTCCTTGCGGTCCAGGCCGCCGCCGTAGCCGGTGAGGCTGCCGTCGCTGCCGATCACCCGGTGGCACGGCACGATGACCGAGATCGGGTTGGCCCCGTTGGCCAGGCCCACCGCGCGCGCCGCAACGGGCCTCTTGCCCAGCGCGCGGGCGATGTCGCCGTAGCTCACCGTGCTCCCGTAAGGAATCTTGGTCAGCTCGGTCCAGACCGCGAGCTGGAACGCGGTCCCGCTCGGCGCCAGCGGCACGGTGAACTCCTTGAGGTCGCCGGCGAAATACGCCTCGAGCTGCGCCGCGACCTCCCGGAAGCTCGCCGGGCTCGGCGTGAGCCCGGCCTCGCGTCCGCGAGTCCGGCCGCGGTACTTGTCCCCGTCCAGCATCCACAGCCCGGTCAGGGCATGCCCGTCGCCGATCAGCAGCAGGGCGCCGATGGGCGAGCTGACGGTATGGGAAAGGCGCGGAGCGTCGAGGTCCGGCGTCACGAACGGGCGGGTCATTTCTCCTCCAGGTGGGCCCACAGGTGATGGACGGCGTAGGAGCGCCACGGCCGCCAGTCTTCGGCCAGCTCCGGGACGGCGCCGAGGCGGCGGAGCGCGGCAACCACTCCTGCGTCACTCGGCAGGAACGCGTCGGGGTCGGACAGGGCGCGCATCCGGATGTACGCGGCCGTCCACGGCCCGACGCCCGGCAGCGCGAGCAGCTGCGCCTCGGCGCGGTCCCGTTCGGCGCCCGGGTCCAGCGATATCTCGCCGGACGCGAGCGCGCCGGCCAGACCGGTTAGCGCGGCGGCCCGCGCCCGCGGCATCGGCAGCGCG
>JASHVM010000302.1:0-4064 GCA_030044595.1 Streptosporangiaceae bacterium | reverse complement strand
AGTTCCTGGCCGCCGACCGCGTACAGCGGCCGGAACACGATGACCTTCCTGTGCTGCCGGCGCTCCATGACGGCCTCGAGCCCGGCGCACAGCGCCAGCGCGGACTTGCCCGTGCCGGCCCGGCCGCCGAGCGAGACGATGCCGATCTCCTGGTCCAGTAGCAGGTCCAGCGCGACGCGCTGTTCGGCGCTGCGGCCGCGCAGGCCGAACGCCTCCCGGTCGCCGCGCACGAGCTGCACGGACTTGTCCGGCTTGACGCGGCCCAGCGCACTGCCGTTGGCGGAGGTCAACACGAGCCCGGTGTGACAGGGAAGCTCGCGGGCGGTCTCGCTGTCCAAGGTGCCTGATTCGTATAGCAGCTCGATGTCGGCGCTGCCGAGCTCGATCTCCGTCATCCCGGTCCAGCCGGAGTCCACCGGCAGCTCGGCCCGGTACTCCTGCGCGGCCAGCCCGATGGAGGCGGCTTTGACCCGCAGCGGCAGGTCCTTGCTGACCAGGACGACATCCTCGCCGTCGGCGGCCAGGCTGCGCGCCACCGACAGGATGCGCGAGTCGTTGTCCCCGAGCCTGAACCCAGCGGGCAGTACCGAGGCGTCGGCATGGTTGAGCTCGACCCTGACCGTGCCGCCCAGCACGCCGACCGGTAGCTCTGCGTCCAGCCTGCCGTGCTCGACGCGCAGGTCGTCGAGGTGGCGCAGGGCCTGGCGGGCGAAGTAGCCGAGCTCGGGATGGTGCCGCTTGGCTTCCAGTTCGGTGATGACGACGACCGGCAGCACCACCTTGTGCTCATCGAAGCGAGCGATGGCGGCCGGGTCGGCGAGCAGGACGCTGGTGTCGAGTACGTACGTACGGCGACCTTGAGTGTTGACCACGCAGACTCCCCAGGGCGCCGGGCCGCGGCCGACGCCAGATGCAGACGTGTGGGACGGGCCGGGCCTGGCCCTCGAAGGGCCACGCCGGCCCTTCGGTCATCTCGCCTGCGCGCAAAGCGCGAAGCCTGGAGATTCGAGGGCCCTCCCGGGGGACGGCGCGGTGCCGTCCACCTGTAATGAAGGTACCCGCCAACGCGGGCCGGCAAAAGCACCGCCGGGTTACCAGCCCGCGTCTTAAGTTCTAACCCGCGGTAACGCGCCGAACCTGCGGTTGCGCGCCGCGTAGGACCGCAGTGCCCGCAAGAAGTCCACCTTGCGGAAGGCGGGCCAGTAAGCGTCGCAGAAGTAGAACTCCGAGTGGGTGCTCTGCCAGAGCAGGAAACCGCCGAGCCGCTGCTCACCGGAGGTCCGGATGACCAGGTCGGGGTCGGGCTGGCCGGCCGTGTAGAGGTGCTCGGCGATGTGCTCGACGTCGAGTACCTCGGCCAGTTCCTCGATCGTGGTCCCTTTCGTCGCCTGCTCTTGCAGCAGCGACCGCACCGCGTCGGCGATCTCGCGCCGGCCGCCGTACCCGACGGCCACGTTGACGAGCAACCCCGGATTGTGCGCGGTGGCCTCGCCGGCGTCCTTCAGGATCCGGACCGTCTCTCCCGGAAGCAGGTCCAGCGCGCCGACCGGATTCACGTGCCAGTGCTCGGCGACCAGGCCCTGTACGGTGTCTTCGATGATCTTCAGCAACGGCACGAGTTCGCTGGCGGGCCGGGCCAGGTTGTCGGTGGACAGCAGCCAGAGGGTAACGACCTCGACACCGGTCTCTCGGCACCAGTCCAGCAGCTCGAATATCTTGTCCGCGCCCTTGCGGTGGCCGTTGCTGACGTCGCGGAACCCGGCCGACCTGGCCCACCGCCGGTTGCCGTCGCACATTACCCCGACGTGGCGCGGTATCACATCTGGCGACAGGGAAGCCTCGAGCCTGCGCTCGTACATCCGGTAGGCCAGGTCACGAAGTCCCATGTTGCGGCCTTCCTCGTCACCGTGACGGTCTAGCTTTGAAGGTATCCCACGGATGGAACGCTCTGGTTAACTCCTGGGGTTCCGAAGCGGATCAGCCAAGTGACTTGGCCAGCGACTCGTCCAGCCCGGGGAACGAGCCGAGGAATTCTTTTCGCTCCCGCTTGAGCCTGGCCACCATCGCGTCATGCTCGTCCGTCCGGCCCTGCCTGGCGTAGAGCAGTCGCGGCCGGAGGATCTCGATGTCGTCGACGCCGGGCACCGAGGCGGCTACCTCGTACCCGAAATCGGGGTCCTCGGTCCACTCGATGGTGCCCTCGACGATTCCTTGCACGATCGCGGAGGAGTAGGGAATCGTTACCTGCACCGAACCCGGATGGTCGTCTCCGCCGCCGACACGCCCCGTGTTCAGCACGAACGCGTGCATCTCGTGACTGTCCAGCAACTCGAGCATGCGGTTGCCCATGTCGGCCATGTCGCGCGGGAAGAAGGGGTTGGTGCCGGGGACGCGGAGAAACTTGCCTTCCTCGTCCTTGCCTCCGGCGGAGGTGCCCGTGGTCTCGCCGAGCATGAAGTAGGCGGCCGTCTGCGTCCGGTCCAGGCGGGCCACGCCGGGGACGATGTTCTCATTGCGATTCAGGATGAGCAGGAATTGAGCCGGCTCGATCTGGTCCGCCGGCCAGGGGTCGACGTAAGAAAACGGCCACGTGGTCCTACCGTTCTTGGTGTAGGAGGTGTCGAAGAAGTCCACCCTCCCCGACGCGTCGACCGAGACGTTCTCCAGGTAGGCGTCTGGCTTGGTGGTGGCGTAGTAGATCGCCGACTCGTATCGGGGGTCGAGCCCAAAGGTCTTCGCGAAGCACCCGTTTTCCGTGGTGTACACCCGCCCGCCGGGCATCAGCGCCACGAAGTCGTCCTGGGCGGGCTTGCTGCCCAGCTGCGTGGTGAACGTGGTCGTGGTCTTGCCGGTCCCGGACAAGCCGACGATGAGCACGGTCTTGTTCTCCCCGTGGACTGGGATGACCTTGCACCCGGCGTGCAGGGCCAGGCCGCCGCGGTCATAGACGATGTTGTTCCACATCCGCAGGCCGCCCTTCTTGGACTCGCCGAAGTAGTCCGAGTTGAGCACGCGCGTGATGTTGCTCGCGAGATCTACCGCGATGAGCCTGTCGTCGGGATAGCCGGGAGCTTGGAGGTTCGGCGTGTAGACGACCGTGGTGTCCGGTTCGGCGGAGGCAGGGTCATGGTCCGTGTCGGCCGGGTAGTACAGCTGCCGCTGCATCCCCGCTACGTTGGCGTTTGCCGCCTCCATGATGAGCCGCGCTCTGGTGCGGAACCGCGGATCGGATCCGATGTAGCCGTCGACGACCAGCATGTGCGATTGCGCGATATACGCGTCCTGGATACCGGACACCCGGTCGTATTCGGCCCTGGTAATCGTCTGGCCGCGTGAGTTAGTGGAATCCTCGACGATGTAGGTGGACCGGGTGCTGCGTGAGTCGACGCGCGCCTTGACTACGACATTTCCGAACTCCGTTACCGAGGCGTTCGGCATTTTCTCGGTCAGTTCGCGCAACCGTGCCGCGGTGGGATTCCACTCCACGCGCGAGCCGTTCACCTGGTACGCCACTGTCGTTCCTCCTCCTGGGCGCGCGCTTCGCGCCCCAACCAGCACGCCGGCCGGCCCGCGATGAGGGCGCGCATCGAGGCCGACACGATTTCGTGAAGTGTACCCGGATCCGGCACGTTTATTACGCGAGGACCGGTCCCGGTGACCCGCAGCCCGTTGATTAGGTATAGACCATATGCCGCTTTCTAATTACCGGGGAAAGCGCGGAAAATATGGTTTAGACCAATGGCATGGACCAATTATCCTGCCCCGGTTCAGGGGCCGCCCGGACCCCCCGGCCCCTGCTCCCGTACCTCCTCGACCTGCCGCAGCGCCGCACGCAGCCGGGACAGCCAGGAGTCAGCGTTCTCTCCGGTCAGCCGCACGCACCAGGCCAGCGCGTCGCTGCGGCTGCGGGCCACGCCCGCGTCGACCAGCGTGTCGAGTACCCGGCGCTCGGGCTGCCGCAGCCTGGTCATGACCGGGACCGAGAGTGTGGTGAACATCTCAGTCACGTTGCCGCACGTGACTCCCCAGGACACCTTGCGGCGGAATCTGTGCTCCGCCTCGCG
>JASHVM010000301.1:0-3198 GCA_030044595.1 Streptosporangiaceae bacterium | reverse complement strand
CCGAACAGCTCACGCTGACCGGCGCCGCGCTCGGCGGGTACACCCTGCCGCCCGTGGCGCTGCTGCGGCCGGGCACGGCGCCGAAGCAGCGGACCCGGGCCAACGAGATCGTGGTCGAGGCGCTGACCGATGTCTTCGAGCAGTTCAACGTGGACGCCCAGGTCACCGGCTTCAGCCGCGGGCCGACCGTGACCAGGTACGAGATCGAGCTCGACCCCGGCGTCAAGGTGGAGCGCGTCACCTCGCTGTCGAAGAACATCGCCTACGCGGTGAAGAGCGCGGACGTGCGGATCGTCTCGCCGATCCCAGGCCGGTCCCTGATCGGGGTTGAGATCCCCAACGCGGACAAGGAGATCGTCACCCTGGGGGACGTGCTCAAGTCGCAGGTGGCGATCGGCGACCACCACCCGATGGTCGTGGGCCTGGGCAAGGACGTTGAGGGCCGGGTGCTGGTCGCCAACCTGGCCAAGATGCCGCACCTGCTGATCGCCGGGGCGACCGGTGCGGGCAAGTCGGTCTGCCTGAATAGCTTCATCAGCTCGATCTTGACCCGGGCCACGCCCGACGAGGTACGGATGATCCTGATCGACCCCAAGCGGGTGGAGCTGAGCATCTACGACGGCATCCCGCACCTGATCACGCCGATCATCACCAGCCCCAAGAAGGCGGCCGAGGCGCTCGAATGGGTGGTCGGCGAGATGGAGCGCCGTTACGACGACCTGGCGGCCGGGGGGTTCCGGCACGTCGACGACTTCAACAAGGCGGTCCGCGCCGGGCGGCTGACGCCGCCGCCCGGCAGCGACAGGGTGTACCTGCCGTATCCGTACCTGCTGGTGATCGTGGACGAGCTGTCGGACCTGATGATGGTCGCGCCCCGTGACGTCGAGGACGCCGTGGTCCGGACCACCCAGCTGGCCCGGGCCGCGGGCATCCACCTGGTCCTGGCCACCCAGCGGCCGAGCGTGGACGTGGTAACCGGCCTGATCAAGGCGAACGTCCCGTCCCGGCTGGCCTTCTCGACCTCCAGCCTGGCCGACTCCCGGGTCATCCTGGACCAGCCCGGGGCGGAGAAGCTGGTCGGGCAGGGCGACGCGCTGTTCCTGCCGATGGGGGCGTCCAAGCCGATCCGGCTGCAGAACGCCTTCGTGTCGGAGAAGGAGATCCGCGAGATCGTCGCGCACTGCAAGAAGCAGGCCGAGCCGGACTACCGTGACGACGTCGCCGCCGGCCCGGAACGCACCCGCGAGATCGACGCGGACATCGGCGACGACCTCGACCTGCTCATGCAGGCGGCGGAGCTGATCATCACCACCCAGTTCGGGTCGACGTCGATGCTGCAGCGCAAGCTGCGGGTCGGTTTCGCGAAGGCCGGGCGGCTGATGGACCTGCTGGAAAGCCGGGGGATCGTCGGGCCCAGCGAGGGCTCGAAGGCCCGCGACGTGCTGGTCAGGCCGGACGACCTCGACGACACCCTCGCCTCGCTGCGCGGCGACTGAGCGTGGCTGATCGACGCAGAACTGGCACCGTCCCTTCACCGCCCCCGGGCTGGTTGCTGTCTAGACTTGGTGATGTCCCGACGAATGCAGCTGGAGGCGCAGCGTGAGCATCGGTGAAACGCTGGCGGACGCGCGCCGTCAGGCCGGTCTCACCGTCGCCGAGGTCAGCCAGCAGACCCGGATCAGGGAATCGATCATCCGGGACATCGAGCGGGACGACTTCGCCGCCTGCGGCGGCGATTTCTACGCGCGCGGTCATATCCGCAGCATCGCGGCGGTCGTGGGCACCGACCCGGCCCCGCTGATCAGCGAGTACGACGCCGAGCACGGCCCGCTCCACCCGATGCGGGCAGCCGACGTATTCGAGCCCTCCAGGCCGGTCAAGATCCGCGAACGGCGCTCGCCCAGCCTCGCCCTGATCGTGATCTTGGTGCTGCTCGCCGTCATCGGGTACAGCGCCTACCACCTGATCTCCAAGCGCGACAAGAACTCCGGGCACCACCTCGCTGCCTCGACGTCCGCGACCACGGCGCGGCCCAGCACCCACCCGACGGCCAGTCCGACGCCGACCACCAAGCCGTCCCCCACGCCGTCCGACGTCGTGATCAACGTTGCCGCCGGATCGGAGGACTGCTGGGTCCTGCTCACCAGGGCCAGCGACGGATCGCAGATCTACATAGGAACCGTCTCGGCGGGCAGCTCGATGACCTGGACGGAACAAGAAAGCGTTGACATCCGCCTGGGCAACCCGGGCGCGGTCACCCTCACCGTGAACGGCAAGAAACAGCCGATCAATACCCTCTTCCCCGTGACCTTGAGCTTCAGCCCTCAGTCGAGCTCCGCGTCGAGCTCGACGTCGACGTTAGCCTCGGGCCAGCCCGCGGCCTCGGGCCAGCCCGCCAGGCACGTCGCATAGGCTCTCGGTGTGTCTCCACCTTCCGGGTCTGGACAGGCTGCCGGGTCCGCGCCGCGGACGGTCAGCCTGGTCACGCTCGGCTGCGCCCGCAACGAGGTCGATTCCGAAGAGCTGGCGGCGCGCCTAACCGCGTCCGGCTGGGACCTGACCTCAGCCGATACGGCCAGCGTGGTGCTGGTGAACACCTGCGGCTTCATCCAGGCGGCCAAACAGGAATCCATCGCCGAACTGCTGTCCGCCGCGGAGTCGGGGGCGAAGGTCGCCGCGGTCGGCTGCCTGGCCGAACGGTACGGCGCTGAGCTCGCCGATGAGCTGCCCGAGGCGCAGATCCTCAGCTTCGACGACTACGCCGACATCGGCGCGCGCCTGGACGACGTGCTGGTCGGCCGCCGCCGCCCCGCGCACACCGCCAGGGATCGCCGCAAGCTGCTGCCCGTCGCCCCCGCCGATCGCCAGCCGGTGCGCCCCGCCGGAAAGCCGCCGCCGGAAGACCCCGGCCGCCGGGCCGGACGCGGTGGCCCCGAGGATCCAGGGGGCGGCGGGATCGGCTGACGCGGGCCGGGGTACCGGGCTGGTCTGGCGTTCGACCGGGGTGATGGGCAGCAGCGTGCGGCGGTCCCGCGCGGTATGCGCGCGGCGTCGCCGGCCGGCCAGCACGTCATCCAGGCGGGCTCCGATGTCCGGATAATCGTCGAAGCTGAGGACCTGCGCCTCGGGCAGCTCGCCGGCGAGGTCGGCACCGTACCGTTCGGCCAGGCAGCCCACGGCGGCGACCTTCGCGCCCGA
>JASHVM010000300.1:0-5604 GCA_030044595.1 Streptosporangiaceae bacterium | reverse complement strand
CGGTCCCTCGCCGTGCACGCACTGGCTGCACCGATAGCACAGAAAATCGCGCAGATGGCGCTCACGGCGCTGGGATTATCAGGGGACCCGTTCCACGAACCGTTCCACGCCCGCGGCCTTACGTCAGGCCGCCCCGATCACCGTGCGTACCGCCACCAGCGGCGCTGCATCACGCCCCATGAGCATGCCCGGCCCTTACCGAGGCCGGCGGCTACCAGGCCACTGCCACGTATGTCGGGCCTGCCGGCATGCAGCTGCCGGCCGCATTCGCGGCCCACCAGGTCCCTCGCGCCAGGACTCGCGGCACGCCGCCGGGGCGCGCTGAGCCATGCCCCGCCGCGGACGTGCCGATCGCGCAGGGCGCGCCAACTCCAGATGACACTGCGTCAACAGCAGCTTGTCACCGATTGATGACTAAACGCACATAGCGCCGATTATTCGCTGCCGGCTGGCTGGTGCTGGCCCCTGGTGGGGGCCTGCAGATTATCTATTCGGCGGCGGCCGGGTGCCACTAGGCGCCGGGCGCTAGTCTCACCGTGCTATTTGCTGCCTCGGGGTTACGAGCCGCACGACGCACGTCTGTGTGGTCTCGGGCAGTCTGCACATCGGGTGCTGTGATCTCGTGGGCGGCGCGGCGAAGCACTGTGCGCTTGCCCGGTTCGGTCTTCCCCCGGCGTCGCGTACGGTCCGGGCAGCCGGGTCACGTCCTGCCCTGTGGCGGAGACCAGCCGGCGTGACAGCCGGGGCGCCCGGTCGGCACTGAGGCCCGTTAGCAGGGCAAAGAAACCGGCTCGGGTCTCCGGAGCTGTTACCGGCTGGGCGGCCGATCCTACAATGTCGGGTACGTTGAGACGGAGCTACCGTTCCGGTTGGCGTCGCCGACGACATCGAGGGAGAGCGACCGGGCCCTGGTGATCCGACGTACCATAAGGTTCCACGCGAGCGCGCAGACCCTGGAGATCGTGATGGCCACGTCCGGTATCCCCGGGACCGGGACATGAGAGGACCCGGGTCTGGCCACGCCCAGGTAACGGTGCGTGCGACCCACCTCTATCCTGGTTTGCAGCTGGACGTGCCGTCGACGGCCCTGCTCGGGAACCTGATGGTGGTGCTGTCCGACGGAGTAGCAGTCGATGCGGAGTTGCTGCGCGACGACCGGGGGAGGCTGGTGCTGAGAGTCGACAGTTACCGCACGGGGGCAGGCACCCGGCTACCGGAAAAGCTCTGGCCGGTGCGGGCGGCGGACCAGGCCCTACATCCCGTGCGTCTGGTGCTCGGCCGGGCTTACCTACCCCGTCCCGAAGGGGCCTGATCGTGCTGTGCCTCGTGTACCGCGAACCTGTATCGGCTCGGCGTCCGGCAGCCTGGCATGAAGTCGGCGACGCGTGCACGAACCTATGCGTTTCGTCTGCCGTCGCCAGGGAATGGCTCCGCGACGACGTCCTTGCCCTGCGGGTCGGTCCAGCGTCGGCCTGCGGGTGCGTGCGGGCTGCATAGCCGTACCAGGACCGGTGAGGTGAGTCGATGAGCGCGCAGGCCGCGAGCCCGCCGGATCCGGAGCGTGTGGTCGGTGTGGCGGTTCCTGCCGCGGCGGGCAGAGGCGAGGATGGCGCGCAGCCGTATGCTGGTGTCCGAGCTGCTCCGCTATCCCCGGCCGGGGCAGGAGGCCGGGGAAGCCGTGCCGCGCTGGCCGACCTGACCGCCCGGGCCGAGGCCCGGCTGTCTCAACTGATCGATGACGCTTACGCCGCGGTCCTCGAGCGCATCCCGCTCTACCGCCGCGATAAGCTCGTCCCGCTTGAGGACCTGCACCGTTCCGTCGCGCACAACTTGCGGTCCATCGTCACTGCCATCGGCCACCCGCAGGCTACCCTCGACCTGGCCGCGCCGCAGGAGACCGGCCGCCGCCGCGCCCATCAGGGGGTGCCGCTGCCTGAGGTGTTGCAGTGCTACCGGATCAGCTTCGCCACGCTGTGGGACGCACTGGTCGAGGAGTCCCGCCGCGCCGCGCGCCCGGCCACGGCGGACGCTCTGCTTGCCGCGGCCAGCATGATCTGGCAGCTGACCGACGAGCACGCCCTGGCCCTCACCGAGGCGTACCGGGCCGCGACCGCCGAGCTGCTGCTCGCCCAGCAGCGGCGCCGCTCCGCCCTGGTGGAGGCGCTGCTCACCGGCCATCCCGGTCCGGAGGCCGTGCCATGGGAGGCAGCCGCGTTGCTCGGCCTGTCCCCGGACGCACTTCTGGTGGTCGTGGCCGCAGATACCCGGGGCCTGGCCGAGGAGAGCCTGCCTGGCATCGAGCGCAGGCTCGCCGCCCGCGGGATCGTCTCGGGCTGGCGGCTCACGCCCGCGCTGCAACTGGGCGTCGTCTCCCTGCGCACCGATCAGCGGGACGCCGTGCTGGCCGTGCTGCGCGACGTGGCCAGCGCCCGCACCGGCGTCAGCCCGCCGTACCGGTCGCTGGCCGACACTCCCCGCGCCCTGCAGCTGGCCCGGACCGCGCTCGCTGCCCTCCCCGCCGGGCGGGCCGAGGTCCGCATGTTCGATCCCAGCCCTCTTGCCGCCCTCATGGCCTGCGAGCCCGGTGAAGGCCGGCGCCTGGCGAGCCAGGTCCTCGGTGCGGTACTCGAGCTCTCGTCCGATGACCGCGCCACCCTGCTGGACACCCTCAACGCTTATCTCGATCACGCCGGCTCCGCCAAGCTCGCCGCCGGCGTGCTCTACTGTCACCCCAACACGGTTCGCTACCGGCTCCGGCGCCTTCAGAAGCTTACCGGTCGTTCGCTATCTGACCCGAACGGCGTCGCCGAGCTAGCCACCGCGGCGTACGCCCTGCGACTCAGCTCCCTGACCGCGCCGCGGCGCCGTCGCCGCACGCCGGTTGCGAACGGCCGTCCGCGACCGGCACCAAGGCAGCGCGCCGACCGGGAGGCTTGAAGCTGGGCCATTGTGGGCCGGCGTTGATCCACGGGTCCATGCCCTGCCGGTTGTGCCAGGTCCAATGGATGCCTCAGATCTGACTGTGCCGCAGCCGCCGGTAGCGGCGGGTGAGGGAAGTGGCTGAGCTGCCGTGCCGGACGGCCGGGAGGTGGCCTGCGGTCAGGTCGCCGAGGATGCGCGGGCCAGGATCTTGCCAGTTCGATGGCACACGGGCCGAAGGACTCGATGCACCAGGTCACTGCCTCGGTGAAGAACTTGTGTTCATGGGCGGCGAGCAGCCTGCCGAGGGTGGGTGAGCTGCTTGAACAGCACGATCTTGCCGACCGGTTGAGGGACTCGGGCCGGAACCCGGCGCGCAGCCCGCCCCGCACGTTCTGCGGGCGCCGGGCTTGGTCTCGCCGCCGGAGGTCACGCCGTCCAGCAGATGCATGGACCCGACGTTGGAGGTCATGATGATGACGGTGTTGCGGAAGCCCACGGCGCGACCCCGAGCGTCGGTGAGCCTGAGGCCGTGTCCGCGGGAACAACAGGGTTTGGCCCTGTGAACATTGAACTGATAAATCGCGGATGACAGACTCCGCCGCATAGGACTCAAGCTGGTCTGCCACCCAGTGCTTATAGCAGCAGGTAGCCGAGCGCGCCGGCCGTGGGAACAATCCCGGACGCGGGCTGCCGGGCGGGACAGTCTGCCGAAGGAGTGCTCTCATGGCCAAGATATTGTGCGTGCTTTATCCGGACCCGGTGAGCGGGTATCCGCCGAAGTACGCCCGCGACGACATCCCGGTGCTGCGGAGTTATCCCGGCGGCCAGACGCTGCCGACGCCCGAGGCGATTGATTTCGTCCCCGGACAACTGCTCGGGTGCGTGTCGGGTGAGCTGGGACTGCGCCACTTCCTTGAATCGGCCGGGCATAGCTTCGTCGTGACCTCGGACAAGGACGGCCCGGACTCGGAATTCGACCGGGAGCTGCATGATGCCGACGTGGTGATCTCGCAGCCGTTCTGGCCGGCGTACTTGTCGTCCGAGCGGATCGCTACAGCGCCTAAGCTACGCCTGGCCCTGACAGCTGGCATCGGCTCGGATCACGTCGACCTGAATGAGGCGATCGCCCGTGGGATCACCGTGGCCGAAGTGACGTACTGCAACAGCATCAGCGTGGCCGAGCACGCGGTCATGCAGATCCTGGCCCTGGTCCGGAACTTCGTCCCGTCCCACGCCTGGGCCGTCAACGGCGGCTGGAACATCGCGGACTGCGTGGAATGGGCATACGACGTGGAAGGCATGGACGTCGGGGTCCTCGCCGCGGGCCGCATCGGATTGGCCGTGCTACGCCGCATGGCTCCCTTCGACACCCGCCTCCACTACAGTGACAAGCACCGGCTGAGCCCGGGGGTCGAAGAGGAACTCGGTCTGACGTTCCACCCCGATGCAAGGTCGCTGGCCCAAGCAGTCGACGTCCTGTCTATCCACGCCCCGCTTGTCCCCGAGACCTACCATCTCTTCGATGACGAGCTACTCGCCTCCATGAGGCGAGGTGCGTACATCGTCAACACCGCCCGTGGTGCCATCATGGACCGGGACGCGGTGGTCCGCGCCCTGGAATCCGGTCATCTCGCTGGCTACGCAGGCGATGTGTGGTACCCGCAGCCCCCACCGGTCGATCACCCGTGGCGGGGCATGCCCCACAACGCCATGACCCCGCACACCTCGGGCACCACCCTTTCCGCCCAGGCCCGCTACGCGGCGGGTGTTCGCGAGATCCTCGAGGATTTCTTCGCCGGCCGGCCCATCCGGCCCGAGTACCTGATCGTCGACGGCGGCACGCTGGTCGGCACCGGCGCTGTTTCCTATTCCGTCGGCGGGCAGGCCAGTCCCGGCAGCACCGGCCAGTGAGGATCCCGCCGTCCCGCCAGGCGGTGACGAGCCGTATGCACGACCTGCGCTGTCGCGTCATGCACCGGACCCCCGCGTCGGCGTGCGTGCCGCATGAGAGGAGCAACGATGCACCGCACGTGGTGAGAGGAGTATGGGTGGAACGGCAGAGCGATGCGATGCCGCGGCCGCAACCGAGAGAGATGCTGGCGATGCCAGCCAGGGCGGCGGTTCTCCTTTTGGTCATGGCATGTCCGGGAGCAGAGGACGATGTGTGCGGCGCGCGGGTCGGCGTCGCAGGCTACAAGCGGGCCGATGGATTCCGGCTTCCGGAGGATGGCCTACGCTGCCTGGCCGGCATCGGTTCGGGGCTGTGGGGTCGGCTTTACGGCATACCGCGTCCGGCCGGGCTGCATCTGTTCCGGGATCTTCGCGGCGCGGCGCACACGACGGTCGCGACACTGCTGTTCCATCTGCGGACCCGGAACCTAGATCTCTGTTTCGAGCTGGCCCGCCAGCTCATGATCCGGCTGGCCGATAGCGCCGATGTCGTGGGTGAGGTGAACGGGTTCCGGTATTTCGACGAACGGGATCTGCTGGGCTTCGTCGACGGCACCGAGAGCCCTCCGATGGGCGCCGAGGCCGCGGTGCGCATCGGGGGTGAGGATCCGGCTTTAGCGGGCGGTAGCTATGTCATCGCGCAGGAATACCTGCATGACCTGAAGGCCTGGACCGTGCTGACCGCCGAATCCAGCATCGTGCTTGGCGCCAGCGAATGCCAGGCGTAACGCT
>JASHVM010000299.1:0-4338 GCA_030044595.1 Streptosporangiaceae bacterium | reverse complement strand
CATCCGATGGGCTGGACCAACCCGTGGGTGCTCACCGCGCTGTTCGGCGGCCTCGCGCTGCTGGTCATCTTCGTGTACGTGGAGACCAGGGTCGCCGAGCCGCTGTTCCGCATCTCGCTGTTCAGGATCCGGGCGTTCACCGCCGGGAACATCGCGAGCCTGATGCTGGCGATGGGCCGCGGCGGCATGCAGTTCATGCTGATCATCTGGCTGCAGGGCATCTGGCTGCCGCTGCACGGCTACAGCTACAGCCAGACCCCGCTGTGGGCCGGGATCTACCTGGTGCCGCTGACGACCGGCTTCCTGGCGGCCGCGCCGCTGTCCGGAATACTGTCCGACAAGTTCGGCCCCAAGCCGTTCACGGTAGGCGGCGCGCTGCTGACCGGAGCGAGCTTCCTGCTGCTGACATTCGTCCCGGTGGACTTCGCCTACTGGCAGTTCGCGATCGTCATCGCCCTCAACGGCTTCGGCTCCGGCCTGTTCTTCTCGCCGAACTGGGCGGAGATGATGAACTCGGTCCCGCCCGACAGGCGCGGCGCGGCCGGCGGCATGATCGCCACCTTCCAGAACTCCGCGTTCGTGCTGTCGATCGGCATCTTCTTCACCCTGATGGTGGCCGGCCTGTCACGCAAGCTCCCGGCGGCCCTGTTCAGCGGGCTGACCGCGCAGGGCATCCCGGCCGCCACGGCCGCGCCCATCTCGCACCTCCCGCCGATCGGCGTGCTGTTCGCCTCCTTCCTCGGCTACAACCCGATGCAGCAACTGCTCGGCCCGCTGCTGCATCACCTGGCCCCGGCACACGCCGCCTACGTGGCCGGGCGGGAGTTTTTCCCGCACCTGATCACGGCGCCGTTCCACAGCGGTCTCGGCGTGGCCTTCGGGTTCGCCATCGCGGCCAACGTGATCGCGGCCATCGCCTCGGCGCTGACGGGCCGGCGCACGCCGGCCCCGGCCGCGCACGAGTCACTGGGTTACGAACTGGCCGCCGTAGCCGGCGAAGGCGGCTTCGAGCCCGGCGAACTCGTCGTCCCCAGCCTCCCGGAAGACAGCACAGAACCGCCTGGCCAGCCCGACTAGGCCGACGCCGGCTGCGTTCTCCTCGATCCGTTCAGTCCGGTGCAGTTCACGGCGTCTATCCGCTGGGCTGATCGATGCTCACCGCCGGGAGGTTCTCTACCTGCTGCTTGCTGATGTTGAGCTGGACGTTGTCGATGACCCCGGCGACGGCGCCGATCGGGATAGCCACTTCCCTGCGGTCGAGCAAATGCCCCTCTTGCAGCAGCACGTGGCTCACATGGTGATTGCCGGGGTCGATGACAAGCCCCTTGACCCGCCCGATTTCGCCGTCAGTGGCGTACACGCGCTTATTGCGGTGCACGTCCAACTCGCCCGCAGGCAGCGAACCGTAGCGGCCGGTCGGCTCTTCTCCCGTCTGGGGCAGATCCTCGCCTGCGGCCCGGCGGTAGTAGGGCAACACGAGGATCTGTTCCGCGCTGTAGCCTGCGTACTGGTCCAGGCTGGTCCCCGGCGCGAAATGCGTGTCCTCGGCGAAGCCGAGCCCGTCGAACTTCGCCCGGGTACAGCTCAGCTGGATCTGCTTCGGTGTCGCGGCATCGACCAAGTCAAGGGGAACGAGCCGGCCCAAGCCGGGCCAGTGCCTGGGTTGGACCACCAGATGGGTGACCACCCGCGCGACCGGGTCAACGACCACCCCCATCACCTTGCCGCAGACCCCATCCGTGCACCTGGCGTCGGCCCCAATTACGAATGGTGTCTCTGCCACGGCCGACCTCCTTGTCCAACTGGAGCATAACGCGAATCGAGTCCGCGGCTACGGGAGCGCCGTGCCGCCGATAGGCATGCGCTCGTTCTTCTCGGATGGCTCGGTTTGCGCCGGCGAAGCGGGCGGCTCTACCACAGATCGCCATCGCGCCAGTCACACGTCAGCTCGCTGGACAGATCCAGCCGGACCTCGACCGGCAGGACATAAATGCAGCCATCGTCTTCCCCGGTACGCCTGATACCGGACGGGGTAAGCGCCGAGGACGGCCCTCGCCACAACATCCAGCCGCGGGCGGCATAAAAGGCCGCGGCCGCATCGGTGGCGCCCAGGGCGCCCAGCTCGTACGCACCCCGTACCACCGTCTCCAGCGCGTCCATCATGGCTGCGCCGTGGCCGCGTCCGCGCCGGTCGGCGCGGACCCCGACACCCTCCACGTAGCCGGTGCGCAGGGCCCGGCCGCCGTGCAGCAGCCGCCGCTGGATCACCGACGCGTGGCCGATCAGGTCGGCCCCCTCCCATACCAGGGCGTGCACTCCGCCCAGGGCATGCTCCCAGTCATGGTCGGTCATGTCGTCGAAGACGTCGTACAAAAGAGCCCGCGCCGCGATCAGGGTGGCAGCGTCCAACTCGGCGGTATGGGCCGTCTGCAGCTCAGCCATGGTCACCATCCTTGCCGTACGCAGCCCCGGACGGTTAAGAGAGTCGCGGTCCGCGCTCGTGACGGTGATGCAGTGCAGGATCGTGCCTGGCAGCGGTCGCGCGGTCCGGGCATCGCGTGAATCTAACCACGAAGACGGTCATACTCACTGCATGAATCAGATGAGGTCGACCGTGGCGGTCGCCGGAGTTGGGCATGTCGGCTCGGCTGTGGCGAACGCGCTTGTCCTGCTGCGCGTGTGTGACCAGGTGGTGCTCTACGACCGTGACCTGGCGCTGGCTGAGGGCGAGGCCTGGGACATCGCCGACACTGTGCCGCTGTTGTCGGAGATGGAGGTCACCGCCGCTGCCGGGTATGAGGATCTGCGCGGCTGTGATGTCGTGGTGGTCACGGCGGGAGTGACGCTCGGGCCTGGTCAGACCCGGCTGGACCTGCTCAGCGCTAACGCGGGGACGATCGCCGGCATCGTCGGCAAGCTGGACCAGGTCTGCCCGGCAGCGGTCGTGATCGTGGTGACTAATCCAGTTGACGTGCTGACCCGGATCGCGATCGAGGTCTCCGCCCGGCCGGCTCATCTCATCCTGGGCTGCGGGACGGTGCTGGACGGGGCGCGGCTGCGGCACCGGCTCGGCGAGCTTCTCGACGTGGAGCGGGAGTCCGTGCACGCCTACGTCGTCGGCGAGCACGGAGACAGCTCATTTCCGGTCTGGTCGAGCGCTACCGTGGGGGCCATCGAGCTGGAGCGATTTGAGCTGCCCGAAGGCAGATCATGGCCACAGGTCAAGGCTGAGCTGGCCGCCGCGACCCGGCGCCGGGGGACGAGGATTCACGAGCGCAAGGGCTTCACCAGCTACGGCGTGGCTGCCGCCGTGGCGCGCATCGTGCGCGCCGTCGCCCGCGACGAAAAGCGGATATTCATGGTCTCGGTGCTGGCCGCGAAGCAGTACGGGATAGGGCCGGTGGCGCTCGGCCTGCCATGCGTCATCGGAGCCACGGGAGTGAACCGCCAGCTCCTGCTGCCGATGTCAGCCGAAGAACAGCAGATGCTGCAACGCTCCGCGGCAATCCTCGACCAGGCGTACCGGTCACTCGCCGCCGACGGCACCGCTGAAAAAGAGCCTCCACTTAACTGAGCGTCTGAGAAAGCGCTGGTCTGGGCGAGGCGGCCGGTCATGAGGGCGATCATGGCCCGCGACGAGACCGAGCCGAGCGACCGGTAGCGTCCGATGGTCGCCCGCGCCTTACCGCGCTCGACATCCCGGTGCCCCCCGGTATTTCCCCCCGAGCCCCAGCGGGTCCCCCGGTGCCAGCGGCGAGCCTATACCCATGGCGCGGGTGAGCAGTTCGCCGGCGCAGTCTCGTAGGAGGAAGGTTCAGCGATGGTAACCGCTTATTACAAGGTGCCCGCCACTCGCCACGTTGGCGGTTGCGTTGGATGGGTCAACCCGGGATATTCCGCTCATTACAAGGTGCCCGCCACTCGCTACGTTGGCGGTTGCGTTGGATGGGTCAACCCGGGATATTCCGCGCTTGCATAGAACGCTTGCCCAGAAATAATCAGCACGGACGGGCGAACCCCGGAACCACGCCGCGCGAGCGGCGCTGGTCCGGGGTTCGTCGCCGTCGCTCAGCAGAACCATGATCTCCCCGGGGCCGGAGCGCTTGACCGCTTTGCCGCGCGCGGTCCGGTCGACGAGTGGGCCGCTAGCGGGTTAGCCAGAATGGGGGTTCTTGACCTGGAACGAAATGGTCTGTGTCAGCAGGCGGCCGGTGATCGTCACGGTGTACGTGCCGGCGGCCAATCCGGTCGTGTCGACGGTGACCGTGACGGTACCGGTGCCGTCCGGACCACTCACAACGAGCGGTCGCGGCGAGACCAACCTGGACCCGGTGAGGG
>JASHVM010000028.1:0-7157 GCA_030044595.1 Streptosporangiaceae bacterium | reverse complement strand
GGCTAGCTGTCCCCGAGCTCGATCGGGACGCCCACCAGCGAGCCGTACTCGGTCCAGGACCCGTCGTAGTTCTTGACGTTCGGCAGGTCGAGCAGCTCGTGCAGGACGAACCAGGTGTGGGCGGAGCGCTCGCCGATCCGGCAGTACGCGATGGTGTCCCGGCCGAAGTCCAGCCCGGCCTCGTCGGCGTACAGGATACGCAGCGCCTGGTCCGGCTTGAACGTGCCGTCCTCGGCCGCGGCCTTCGACCAGGGCACGTTCTTCGCGCCCGGGATGTGCCCGCCGCGCTGCGCCTGCTCCTGCGGCAGGTGCGCCGGGGCCAGCAGGCGCCCGGCGAACTCATCCGGCGAGCGGACGTCGACCAGGTTCACCCGGCCGACCGCCGTGATCACCTCGTCGCGCCGCGCGCGGATCGAGGCGTCCTGCTCCCGGGCGCGGTAGGCCGTGGGCGGGCGCCGCGGAACCTCGGTCACCTGCTCGCGGGAGTCGAGTTCCCACTTCTTGCGGCCGCCGTCGAGCAGCTTGACCCGGGCGTGCCCGTAGATCTTGAAGTACCAGTAGGCGTAGGCGGCGAACCAGTTGTTGTTCCCGCCGTACAAGATCACCGTGTCGTCGTTGGAGATGCCCCGGCTGGAAAGCAGGGCCTCGAACCCGGCCCGGTCGACGAAGTCGCGCTTGACCGGGTCCTGCAGGTCCTTCTTCCAGTCGACCTTGACCGCGCCGCGGATATGCCCCTTGTCGTAGGCGGTGGTGTCCTCGTCGACCTCGACCAGAACCACGCCGGGGTCGTCCAGGTGCGCCTGCACCCAGTCCGCGTCCACCAGTACGTCTGAACGGCTCATGCGTTAACCTCCTTGTCAGCATCGGCCAGGACCAGCGCCTGGCGGCCCGGCCAGATCCGCCGGATGACCAGGTACATCTCGCAGCCCAGGCAGAACCCGAACACCGCGTTCAGGAATGCCGCGGCCAGGGCGGCCGCCGTGGCCGCCGCGCCCAGCCAGGTCAGGCCCGCCGCGTAACCGGCCACGCCGACGAGCGCGAAGACCAGGCCGACCCCCTGGGCGAACCGGGGCGGCGCCTCGGGCTCCAGCTCCGCCGGAGGGCCCAGCCGGGGCCGGACCAGCCGCCGGTACAGCCACCCGTAGGGCGAGTAGCGCAAGCCAAACAGCGACCCGGCGGCGAAGACCGCGGCCTGGGCCGCTAGCAGCCATACGCTGCCTGTGACCAGGACCACGGCCAGCACCACGGTCGTGATCAGCGCGCTGAAACGCGGGCCGCGCGGATCGATCTCCATCGGCGCCGTCCCTCCCGGGTGTTCCGGGCGGGATCGGAACCGCGCCTCGGTCATTAGCTATTACTCCTATCAGGATAGTAGATAAAACGCAAGGCATCGGAGCGCCGGCGCGCGCCTGACGCACCAGCCGGTCGGCCCGCGCCGGGTCAGTCACCGGCGGGCTGACGCGGGTGCCGTCCTCTTCGAGGGCACTGATCTCTGCGCGCCGCGACCCGGACGATATTCCTATTATTTAGATTGGAAAACTTGACTAGCGAACGTTTCCTTGCCATGCTCGGGACATGGCGAATTATCTCGGCACCCGGCGTCGCCACGTCGACTTCCTTAAGGTCATCAGCTCCGGCTGTCGCACGCGCTGACCGTCCTGAACGCCCGTACTCCTGCCGGGCGGCTCGCGCGCCCGGGTGCGCGCATCTCCCTCGTATCTGTCTTTAGCGGCTCTACCTGTCTCTAGCCGCTTTCCCCGAGCTGAAAGGTGTTTCGTCATGCCCGAAACTCTCGCCACGGCCACGCACGTCGACGTGACCCCGCTGGCCGGCCGCATCGGCGCCGAGATTTCCGGCGTCGATACCGGCGTGCCGCTGAGCGACGACGC
Source organism: Streptosporangiaceae bacterium (assembly GCA_030044595.1). Lineage (GTDB taxonomy): Bacteria > Actinomycetota > Actinomycetes > Streptosporangiales > Streptosporangiaceae > Palsa-504. Next base: position 5,268 of record JASHVM010000028.1, on the reverse strand, counting down.
GGTCGCCCGGATCCGCCGGGCGCTCCTCGATCACAAGGTGGTCTTCCTGCGCGGACAGAGCCTGAACTACCGCAGGCAGGTCGCCTTCGCCGAGCGGCTGGGGCCGCTGACCCTCGGGCACCCCACCCTGTCCTCGCCGCCCGGTCAGCCGCTGCTGGAGGAGATCGACTCGGTCAAGGGCGGGAAGGCCAACTACTGGCACACCGACGTGACGTTCGTCGACCGGCCGCCGGCCTTCACGCTGCTGCACGCCGTGGTGCTCCCGCCGCTCGGCGGCGACACGATCTGGGCCAACACGGTCTCGGCCTACCAGAGCCTGCCCGCCGAACTGCGCGAGCTGGCCGACCGGCTGCGCGTCCTACACACCAACGACTTCGACTACGCCCGGACCTTCAACCGCGGCGAGCGGATCGACCCGGCCACGGCGGCAGCCCACGCGGAGTTCGTCTCCACCGTCTACGAGACCGAGCACCCGCTGGTGCGCATGCACCCGGAGACCGGCGAACGCTCGCTCGTGCTCGGCGGCTTCGCCCGCACCGTGCTGGGGTTCACCCCGCAGGCCTCACGGGACCTGATCCGGCTGCTGCAGGAGTACATAACCCGGCCCGAGCAGACGGTCCGCTGGCGCTGGCGCGCGGGCGACCTGGCCATCTGGGATAACCGGGCCACCCAGCACTACGCGATCGCCGATTACGGCACCGCGCACCGCCGGGGCGAGCGCGTCACCGTGGCTGGCCCGGTGCCCGTCGGGGTGGACGGCCGGCCGAGCGTCGCGATCAAGGGCGATGCCTCCGCCTACTACGCCGGGGGTGCAGATCATTAGCCCGCAACTTGCCAGCCAGCCAGATACCGGTCAAAGGCGGAACACGTGAGCAACTCAGCCGAGATCACTACTCCCACCGGGCGGACCAGGAGGTCAGCGCCCGTCTATAAACGCAGACGGCGGCGGATCTACGCAATCAGCGGCGTCGTCCTCGTCGTGGCGGTTGCGGCGGTGGTCTGGACCGTCACCCGCAGCTCCAGCCCGGCGGCGCTCCCGGGTTTCACCATCTCGGTCAGCCAGGGCTCGGTGGCGAGCCCGGACAGCATCATCGAGAGCGAGCCCTCACTAGCCAAGCTCATTCCCGCACGGCTGCATTACGTGCCATTCGAGGCCGGCGTGACCGCGATTGCCGAGATGAAGAGCGGTTCGGTGCAGGCCATCAGCGGGGTCGGCAACCCGCCGACCACCGCGGCCATCGGCACCGGCATCGGCGTGACCGTCGTCATGGGCTGGGGCTTCGATGACGACCAGCTGCTAGTGCCCGCCTCGGTCACTTCGCCGGCCCAGCTGGCTGGCAAGTCGGTCGGCGTGCTCGTCGGCTCCTCCGAGGACTACGAACTGCTCGGGTACCTCAAACTGGAGCACCTGACCGGCAAGGTCAAGGTGGTCCCGTTCGCCAACGAGAACGCCGCGGGGGCGGCCGCCCTGTCCGGCGCGATCGACTCGGCCTACGTCTACGGCGTCCCGGCCGCCGAGCTCATCGGCAAGGGCTATCACCCGCTGGTCAACGCGGAGCAGATCGCCAAGATGGGCATCCCCGGCTTGGACGTGATCGCGGTCGCGACCAGCGTGGTCACCAGCGACCCGACGCTGGTACAGGACTACGTGTGCGCCGAACTCCAGGGCAGCCGCGACATGACCGGCCCTCAGGCCGCCAGGTACCTGGCGGCCAGCTCGGCCGCGCAGGGGGTACCCGGCAACCAGATCGTGGCGGCCACCAAGGGCTACCCGTTCATCCTGCCCGCCCAGCAGCTGTACTGGCTCGGATCCACCCTGCACGACCCGACCAGCCCCATCGTGCGGGCCTATCAGCAGACCGCCCAGTTCCTCGTCGCGCAGGGCAGGCTGACCACGGTGCCATCAGCCACCCAGATCGCCGCGCACATCGATATCACCTTCATCCAGAAGGCCCTGGCCGGTGACTGCCCGAGCTGACCCGGCCGGAGTCCCGGAGCTGACGGAGGCCCCCGGCGCCGAGGTCGTGGTCGATTCGGTCAGCAAGGTCTTCCGCCGCGGCGGCCGGCGCACGGTGGCGCTGGCCGGGGCCAGCCTCCGGGTCCGGGCGGGGGAGCTGGTCAGCCTGCTCGGGCCCTCGGGGTGCGGCAAGTCGACCCTGCTGCGCATCATCGCGGGCGCGCTGACGGCCGATGAGGGGACCGTCACCGTCGGGGGACGGCCGGTCAGCGGTCCGTCCCCCGAACGGGGCATGCTGTTCCAGACGCCGATGCTGTTCGGATGGCTGACCACCCGGAACAACATCCTGTTCGGTCCCCGGGCCCAGCGGGCCGCGCGGCGGCACGAGCGCGACGACCCCGAACTCGAGGACGAAGCCGCCGCGCTGCTGGACCGGGTGGGCCTGGCCGGATTCGGCGAGGCGTTCCCGCACGAGCTGTCCGGCGGGATGCAGCACCGTGTCGCGTTCGCCCGGGCGCTGGCGGCCCGGCCGTCCCTGCTACTCATGGACGAGCCGTTCGGCGCGCTGGACGCCATTACCCGGGAGCGGATGCACGAGTTCCTGCTCGACATCTGGGACCAGCACCGCATCACGATCATCTTCGTGACCCACGACATCGAGGAGGCCATCCTGCTCGGCGACCGGGTAGCCGTGATGGGCGGCAGGCCGCCTTGCATCGGGGAGATCATCGACATCCCGCTGGCCCGGCCCCGGCATGCCCTCGACGCCGACACCGAAGTCTTCCTGACCGCCAAGCGGAAGATCCGCGCCGCGCTGCGGACCTGAGGACCTGAGGACCTGAGGACCTGAGGAGCTGAGCCATGTTTCCGCGGAACGTACTGACGTCCGAAGACCAGATCCTTGCCGAACGGACCGGCCAGCCACGCGGCACCGAACTCGTCCTCGCTGCGGACCAGGGCGAACACGCCGACCTGGCTGCCTACCGTCAGGTCCGGCGCCAGTCCCGGATGCGCCGAGTGGGCATCGGAGCCCTGGGCCTGGCGGTCCTGGTGGCTATCTGGCAGCTGGTCGCGATGCTGCTCAACGACCCGGTCTTCCTGCCGTCGGTGGCCCAGACCGCGGCCAGCTTCGCGCACTACTTCAACCGGCCTTACCCGGCGCAGGGCTCGCCGCTGTGGTCCGACGCGCTGATCAGCCTGCGCCGGATCCTGATCGGCTTCACGGCCGGTACCGTGATCGGCGTGGCCCTGGGCGTGGCCATGTCCGCCAGCCGGGTCGTGCGATACCTGGTCGACCCGGTCATCGAGGTGCTCAGGCCGCTGCCGCCGCTCGCGTTCATCCCACTGTTCATCATCTGGCTCGGGATCGGCGAGCTTCCCAAGGAAGTCCTCATCACGATCGGCGTGATCCCGATCATGGCCGTCACCACGGTGGCCTCCCTCGACGAGGTTCCCGACGACCTGCGGCTGTGCGCGCGGACGCTAGGCGCGTCCTCCCGCTACACGATGCTGCGCGTGCAGATCCGGGCCGCGCTGCCCGGCATCCTCACCGGGATGCGGATCTCGATGGCGGCCGCCTGGACCAGTATCGTGGCCGCGGAGCTGATCGCGGCGACGAGCGGCCTCGGCTACCTCATCATGCAGGCAGGTGACTACCTGAACACCGCCTTGGTGTTCTCCGGCATCATCGCCATCGCGATCCTGGGGCTCGCCCTGGACGCCTGCCTGCGCGGCCTGCTCCTGCTGGCCGACCCGAGCAGGCGGCAGTGAACGCTGAGGTCTGCCGCCGCGTAAAGCTGCGATGGTGTACTTAGCAGCCAACCGGCCCGCATGCGAGCGTCGAGGACGGCTCCGCTATCCGGGCCAGCTTAGTTCGGCCTGGTTAGTGTATTGTCAAGTACCTCCATCGGAAAACTGGAGAAGTAGGCGAAAGGGAATCACGCGACATGACCACGGTCACCAACGGAGTAAACGTGCAGGCGCTGCTGGACGCGCGCGAAGTGCTGAAGGGTGCGCCCGAGGCCGCCCAGTTCACCTGGCGCGCGTCCGCCAAGTGGCAGCACGGCGTCCACAGCCAGATCAAGGTCCAGAGCTTCTACGGCCTTGGCGAGGAGCACAGCCACAAGGAGGAGTCGGTGTTCCAAGCCGACCACCCGGACGTCTTCGCGGCGACGGACAACGGCATCACGCCGATCGAGTACCTGCTGGTCGGCCTGGCGAGCTGCCTGACCGCAGGCGTGGCGTCGGTCGCGGAAAACCGCGGCATCCAGCTGCGCTCGGTCGAATCGACGGTCCAGGGCGCGCACGACATCCGCGGGATCCTCGGCGCCGACAGCGACGTCCGCAACGGCTACAACGACATCAAGGTGACGTTCACCATCGACGCGGACGCGTCCAAGGAGGACATCGAAGCGTTGGTGGCCCAGTCCCAGAAGCGCTCCGCCGTATTCGACGCTCTCACGAACCCGACGAACGTCACCGTCGAAGTCGTCTGAGGGGCCAGCCATCGAGCGCGCCACCACGGTCGTCATCGGCGCGGGGCACGCGGGCCTCGCCGCGAGCCGCTTCCTCACCAACCGGTCGATCGATCACATCGTGCTCGAGCGCGGCGAGGTGGCGAACTCCTGGCGGCGCGAACGGTGGGACTCCCTTCGGCTGCTCACCCCCAACTGGCTAAGCCGCCTGCCGGGTCTTCGCTACGACGGTCCGGATCCCGACGGGTACATGACCATGGGGGAAGTGACCGAGTTCATCGAACGCTTCGCCGCGGCCTCGCGTGCTCCGGTCCGGACCGACACGGATGTCACGTCGGTGCGGCGCACCGACGACGGGTACCACGTGACCACGAGCCGCGGCGCGATTCGCTGCCGGGCCGTCGTCATCGCGAGCGGTGCCTGCAATCAGCCGGCCGTGCCGGCCTTCAAGGACGCGGTGCCGCGGTCCGTCGAGCAGCTGACGCCGTTCGACTACCGCGACCCCGCCAAGCTTCCGGACGGCGGCGTGCTCGTCGTGGGGGCGTCGGCGACCGGCGTGCAGCTGGCGGCCGAGCTGCAGCGGTCGGGCCGGCCGGTGACCCTCTCGGTGGGCGAGCACGTGCGCCTGCCGCGCACGTACCGCGGACGTGATGTGCTGTGGTGGATGGACGCGTCGGGCGTGTGGGACCAGCGGTACGACGAGGTCGAGGATCTCACGCGGGCCCGGCGGCTGCCCTCGCCCCAGCTCGTCGGGACTGCTGAACGGACGACGCTGGATCTCAACGCGCTCGCCTCGATGGGCGTCGAGCTGGTGGGCCGCTGGGCGGCTGTACGTGA
>JASHVM010000298.1:0-2739 GCA_030044595.1 Streptosporangiaceae bacterium | reverse complement strand
GTGATAGCGGCGCGCCATGTCGATGGCGAACGGCGCCAGCTCCGTGCGATGCTGCGCCGTCATGCCGTAGGCGTCCGCGAACACCGCGACTCGGTGGGGGATGTCGGCGTCCGCGAACGCGGGCGCCCGGTCCCTCGGATCGCGCAGCGGCGCCCAGTACCACAACGCGTTCGCGATGTCGTAGAGCTGGGTGGTCGGCATGGCCAGGTCAAAGTCGATCAGCGCGACAGGGAGCCCGTTCCGGAAAACCACGTTGCCCGGGTGGTAGTCGCGGCGGCTGACCAGCTCGGCCCGTGTGGTGATCGGTCCCTCGTTGGCCGGCGTCCCGCCCCACACCGCGTCGGGTGACGGCACCCACCCAGCCGACGCCTCGTGCAGCGCACGGATCAGCCGGGCCAGAGCGACGAGCACGTCGTCGCCCGCGGTCTCCGGCGGCAGCGGGTTACGCGGCACGTCACCAGGGACGAACGACAGCACCTCGCGCCCCTGCTCGTCAACGCCGAACGGAAGCGGCGCGCCAGCGAACCCGGCGTCGCGCAGGTGGGCCAGGTACGCCTGCACGGTCATGCTGAACGGCCGCAGCGGCCGGCGCACTGTGTCCCCGATCCGCACGATCCCCTGGGTGACACCGTCCCCGACAAGCAGCTCGCCTTCGCTGCTCGCCAAGTCCCGGCCAGGCCGACGCCGTTCCCGCTCCTGCCCCAGTTCCGGATCCGGGCACGCCGGAGGTCCGCAGAGCGCCTGGCTCATCGCCTGCCTCCCTCGCGGCTGGGCGTCACGGCTCCCGCCGGCTCAAGCAAGACTCCTGGGTTCATGATCCCGGCCGGGTCGAGTTCAGCCTTCGCGCCGCGAAGCACGCCGGCGAACAGCTGCGGCACCTCGCGCAGGTACCAGCGGCGATGGTCGCGCCCGACGGCGTGGTGGTGGGTGATCGTGCCGCCGAGCGCCGCGATCGCCGCCGAGGCCGCAAGCTTGATCTCATCCCACTGCTCCAGTTCCCGACCCGGACGGCCCGGCGCGAAGACCGAGTAGTACGGCGAGGGACCGTCGGGATACACGTACGCGAAACGGCACGAGACCACGCCGCCGCCGCATGCCCGGCGCACCGCCTGCCTCGTGGCCGCCAGCACACCCTCGTGGAACTCCCAGAAGCGATCCCAGGTGATGGCCGTCTCGAAGGTCTCGCTGACCAGCCCGAGACGGACCAGACCGTCACGCAGGTGCCCGCCGCGCAAGAACGAAGCCCGCCAGACCGCAGCCGGGTCGCTCTCCTCGCCATGCACCTCGCCTCGATGGCTGCCGCAGATCTCCAGCGCCCGGGCCAGCCACGGCCCCAGCTCGTGGTCCGCCGACTCAAAGCCGAGCACGAGAATCGAACGCGTCCCGTCACCGCTTCCCGAGACCAACGCCTCGTCGTGGCCGAGCAGGCGGCAATTGGCCGGATCCAGCCCGGACTGCGCGAGTTCCCGAGCCGCCTGCACCGCATCGGCGAAGTCAGCGAAGGACACCGATGCGCCCGACCGGAACCGCGGCCGCGGCAGCAGGCGCATCCACGCCTCGGTGATCACGCCCAGCGTGCCTTCGGAGCCGCAGAACAGCCGCTCCGCCGACGGACCCGCACCGGAGGCCGGCAGCCGCCTGGTCTGGAGTACGCCGCGCGGCGTCACCACGCGGACGGCCTCGACAAACTCATCGATATGAGTGCGCACGGTCGCGAAATGGCCACCCGAGCGCGTCGCTATCCATCCGCCCAGCGTCGACCACTCAAACGACTGCGGGAAATGCCGCAGCGTCAGGCCGTGGGGTTTCAGCTGCGCCTCCAGCGCCGGGCCTAGCGTACCGGCCGCGATCCGCGCCGCCCGCGAGTTACGGTCGACCTCCAGCACCCCCTGCAGGTGGCGGAGGTCCACGCTGACCACGCCGTGATAGCCGTCCCCCACATCGGGCTCGACCCCGCCGACCACACTGGAGCCACCGCCGAACGGGATCGCCGCGACACCGGCGTCGCTGCACCACTCCAGCACCGACACCAGCTCGCCCTCGCCGCGAGGGAAGGCCACAAGATCAGGCGCGTGCGCGTAATCCCGCCGAAAGGCGCGGACCAGATCGCGGAATGACCGGCCGTAGGTGTGGATGGCCCTGTCGTACGGGTCCGCGCTGAAAGTCGGCGCAAGCGAGGCCGGCGCCACCAGCCGGGGCGAGGGCAGGTCCAGCTCCTCGACTCGAGGCGGTTCCTGCACGCGCAAGCCACCGATCCCGAGGCGCTCGGTGAACACGGCCCCGAGTTGCCCGATCTCGCTCGCCGCCAGTCCTTCACCCTCCAGGCCCCAGCCCCAGAACTTGCGCCTCGCGGCTGGCTGCGGCAGCGCCGCCGACGTCTCGTTGCCTGTTCCGTTATCGCTCACTGTCGCGCCTTCCAACACGCCGGCCGACAAGTCACGTGGCCGGCGCAACTCGCGACCCAGGGTCCTCGGAACCCAAGCCCACGCATCAGCTCACGTGAACACGCGCGGCCACGTCCACACGCGGTTGGCGCAGTGCGCTCGCCCGCACCTCCTGGCCAGACCATGCCAGAAGCATCCCTCCGGCGGTCGGCGACACGCCAGGGGGCAGCCGTCGCAGATATGGGTGGCGATCGCCGGCGGCGAAGATGAAGTATGACGCTCTCAAGGAAGGCTGCGCGGCAGGCGATCAGCGCCGGCACGCGCTCTGCGGCCCCCGTGCCGCGCAGAGCGCGCA
>JASHVM010000297.1:0-7008 GCA_030044595.1 Streptosporangiaceae bacterium | reverse complement strand
CGGACCCGGTTCAGGTCGGCGCCCAGCTTCACCAGCACCTGCGCGGCCACCCCGTCGCCCTCGCGGATCAGGCCGAGCAGGATGTGCTCGGTGCCGATGTAGTTGTGGCCGAGCTGCAGCGCCTCCCGCAGCGACAGCTCGAGCACCTTCTTGGCCCGCGGCGTGAACGGGATGTGCCCGGACGGCGCCTGCTGGCCCTGGCCGATGATCTCCTCGACCTGCTGCCGCACCGCGTCCAGGCTGATGCCCAGCGACTCCAGCGCCTTGGCCGCGACACCTTCGCCCTCGTGGATGAGGCCGAGCAGGATGTGCTCGGTGCCGATGTAGTTGTGATTGAGCATCCTGGCTTCTTCTTGGGCCAGGACAACAACCCGCCGCGCCCGGTCGGTAAACCTCTCGAACATATCGTCGCTCTCCTCACAGCACGGGGGCAGTGGATCGGGCCCTACCTTGCCTACTTCGCATAGTAGCCGCGTGCCCACGTTTACACTCTCAGCGCGTGCCCACGGTTGCCGTCTCTTAATGCGAGTATGCGCCACGCATCGCAAGACTTTCCCTGGACATGGCCTTTCATCCCTGATCAACCCACCCGGTGAGATCCGATGTTCCCCGGTACGCCGGAAGCGAACGCGGCCCGTCGCGCGCCGGCCGGCGCGGCCCGGCCGGGCGCGCGACGACCCTGGACAAGCAAACGCACCGCTGGCCTCGCCGGGCGGTCATCGCCGCCCGGCGAGGCCAGCGGTGCGATCTGACCGGCCCGGGCCTCTGTGAACGGTCAGGGGTCCGGAACGGTGCCGGGTAGCACCGCTGCCAGGGAGCCGCTTGCCTCAAGGGCGAAGAACCCCGGCGGAACGCCGGAGTACCCGCGAACTCCGCTGCGCGTACTAGTGCGCGGCTTCGTACTCCGCCACGATGTTCGCCGGAATGCGCCCGCGCTCATTGACCTTGTATCCGCGCTGCTTTGCCCACAGCCTGATTTGAGCACTACGCTCGCGCCCGGGGCCGGTGCGCGCTCTACGGCGCCTCGCCGGGGCACTTGCTTTGCGCGCGTGCTCCACATAGTGGGAAAGCTCTTTACGGAGCTTGTTGGCGTTGCCGGAACTCAGATCGATCTCATACGAGGTGCCATCGAGTCCAAACGTCACAGTCTCTGTGGCCTCGCTCCCATCGAGGTCGTCGACCAGAAGCACCTGCACCTTCTGCGCCATCGAATCAGCCCTTCTGACGGAGCAAACTATTTCGGATGCTAAAGATATACCAAATCTCTTCGGGTTGACAATTCCGCAACAAGTGATTCGTGAAATCGACCGTACCGCGGCCATGGCGCGCGACCCGGAGGCGGCGGCAACTCTCCGTAATCAGGTATTCGGTGCATCGTTATCAGCACCAGCTGAGGAGAACATGCACGTGCGCAAACTGGATCGCACGGCGCGGGATCAGTCAGTATGAGCAGTTCTGCCGCTTCAGATAAAACCCGTCGTGACCTGAATATCAAGACTGCCGGTCGCGTGATCGGCGCCTGGCGTTCCTGGCCGCACGGCGCTTCGGGGCCATCTCCCGGCGCAGGAACACCACCAGGCCGATGACGAACGCGACGCAAACTATCAGCGGCGGAGTCAGCGCCGCGAGGTCTTGCCACATGGCAGCGTCCTCCCTGCAGCCTCCCGCGGACGATGTTCCCGCTGGAGTTGTATCGTCTCGTGCGCAACGCCCATGCTCATTTTCACCGACCCGGTAAGAGGCGCACCAGCATGCGCGTGTTGCCGAGAGTGTTGGGCTTTACCCGCTCCAGGTCAAGAAACTCCGCCACTCCCTCGTCATAGGAACGCAATAGCTCCGAGTAGACCTCTGCGGCCACGGGCGTACCGCTGATGGGCTGGAATCCATGGCGTGCGAAGAAGTCAACCGCGAAAGTCAAGACGAACACCCGCTCCACCCCCAGGGCGCGGGCCTGCTGAAGCAACGTATCGACGATCCCGTGGCCGATACCCAGCCCTTGGCGGTGCTCGTCAACCGCCAGCGTCCTGATCTCCGCGAGATCCTCCCACATCACGTGCAATGCGCCGCATCCGACCGGCGCCGAGTCCTCGAAGAGTTCCGCCACGCAGAACTCCTGGATGTCCTCATAGAGCGTGACAGTGGCCTTACTCAGCAAACACCCGGACTCCACATTGGAGTCGATCAACTTCCGGATCACCGGCACGTCACGAGTGCGCGCGGACCTGATGGTGTAAGCCATGGCCCCATCCACGATAGCCGCTGCGCGCGAGGGCCGGGGTAGCCGACTAAGCACGCCTCCACGGTAAAAGTTCCTCGTAGTTTGAGCGCGACGGGTCCTGGTTCCGCGCATACGGCCCGGCCCTACGCAAGCGGGCGCGCATGGCCGGGAAGGCCGTCACCAGGGACAAGGCGGCGCTCGCGCTCGGCCAGCTGGGCGCGGCCACGGCCGGCCGCCGGGACTTCGTGACCGCCGGGCTGGGCCTGGTGGTCCAGGCGCTCACCGCGGCGGTCCCTCAGCCAGGTGTCGATGATCACCGAGCTCGACGGGCCGGGCGGCGACCTGGTCAGCGCGCTGAGCAGTAGGGCACGCGAGGCGTTGCCCGGCCTGGTGGTACGGCCGGCCGCCCGGGCGGGCATCGCGCTTCCGCAGGACACCGGTGACCTGTGGAATTCTGGTGTGCATATACCGCTCAGCCACGTGCAGCCCAGTGATCTCGTCTTCTTCTACCCCGGCATAAGTCACGCGGGAATTTACCCGGGCGGCGGACTGATGGTCAACGCACCTGACTTCGGCGGGACGGTGCGCGCGGAAGCCGTTTACCGGCGGTACGTCGTCGGCGCGGTGCAAATCGGCTGGACACGCGCGCCAGCAGCACGCGGCCGCGGGCGTTCCTGCGCGGATTTTCGGTTCCGGCCCGTATTTTCGTGATGGTCACGGTGAGCAGGAAGGGGCTCGTTGGCGCAACGTGCCCCACCTGAGGGGCTCGCTGGCGCAACGTACCCCTTGCCGGATCCAGCCAGTTCCCGGACTGCGCCTTTGTGTCATAGATCACGCACGCAGAGTGAGAAGCGGCGTAATCATCACATTAATGAGCGGGGCCGATTTTCCGGCCTGGCTTATCCGCCGCTGGCGAAGGATTCCGCAGGGCCGACGTTCCGCTCATAGACCAGCCGGAGGCCGATAAGGGTGAGCCACGGTTCGTAGGCGTCAACGACGCTTACCTCCTCGATGACAAGCGCCGCGAGTCCTCCGGTGGCGATGACGGTCACGGCATCGGGGTCATCAGGGGAAAGCTCACGCGCCATCCGCCTCGCAATTCCCTCCACTTGAGCCGCGAACCCGTAGATGATGCCGGATTGCAGCGCCTCCACCGTATTCTTGCCGATGACACGGGGCGGCCTCGTCAGTTCGACCTTCAGCAGCTGCGCGGCTCGCCGCGACAAGGCGTCCACCGATATCTCGATACCGGGGGCGAAGGCGCCGCCGACGAACTCGCCCCGCGCGCTCACGGCGTCCAGGTTGGTGGAGGTTCCGAAGTCCACCACTATCGCCGGGCCGCCATAAAGGTGCACCGCCGCCAGCGTGTTCATGATCCGGTCGCTGCCCACTTCTTTCGGGTTGTCGGTTCGCACCGGCACGCCCGTCTTCACGCCCGGCTCAACGATGACCGTGGACAGGTCGCCGTAATAGCGCTCGCACATCTCTCTCATCTCGTGCAGCACCGATGGCACGGTTGAGCACAGCGATATGCCGTGAATTTCTCTTTCGGCGAAGGCGCCGCTGCGCGCCAGCAGGCCGTGCAGTACCACGGCGAGCTCATCAGCGGTCCGGTCCGGGACCGTCGCGATCCGCCAGTGTTCTATGATCCGGTCTTTGTCGAATACCCCGAGGACCGTATTGGTGTTCCCGATGTCAATGGTCAGCAGCATCGCGGGCACGCCCTTCCGTAATTCGGCCTGCGGGGCCGGCGCCCAGCACGACCGGCACGTTGTCGATCAGCCGTGTGCTGCCCGCGGTCGCCGCCGCTACGATGATCGCCGGCCCGGCCTGACCGTCCCGGACCGGGGTGAACGTGTCCGGATCGACCACCGCGACGTAGTCCACGGCCAGGGCAGGCTCGGTTCGCAGGCTCTCCTGCGCGGCCGCGAGCGCCGCGGCGGCGCCCCCGGCGGCCCTGGCCTGGCCGGCGTGCAGGGCGCGCGAGATGGTGAGCGCGACCAACCGTTCCGTGGCGGACAGGTACCTGTTCCTGCTCGAGGCAGCCAGCCCGTCGGCATCACGCACGACCGGGACGGACTCGATCGCGATGCCCAGGTTGGTATCGATCACCATGCGGCGGACGAGCGCGAGCTGCTGCGCGTCCTTTTCCCCGAACACGGCCACGTCCGGGCGGATCAAGTGGAACAGCTTGAGCACCACGGTCAGCACGCCGCCGAAGAAGCCCGGCCGAAATTCGCCCTCGAACACCTGCCCCATCGGGCCGGGATCGACGGTTACGTCCGGCTTACCACCGGGATACATCTCGCTGGCGGACGGGGCGAAGACCGCTCGAACCCCTTCGCGCGCGCACATGGCCAGGTCATCGTCCATGGTCTGCGGGTAACGATCAAGATCTTCGCCGGGCCGGAACTGGAGCGGGTTGACGAAGATCGACACGATCACGCTGCCCGCCGACCCGGCCCGGGCGCGCGCCCTGCGCAGCAGGGCGACGTGCCCGGCGTGCAGGGCGCCCATGGTCGGCACCAGGACCAGGGGAGCGGCCAAGCCGGTCCGCGCGACCGCGAGTTCGGCATTGGTCCGCAGCAGAACCGACGGCGCCCCGGCCGGCTGAGTCATGGACGGCCGCCCAGCACATCAAGGAGACGTTCGGCGTCCGACGCCTTGAGCAACCCGGTCGCGAGCGCCCGGTCCGCGGTCAGCCTGGCCATGGCGACGTAGGCGGCGAGGGCGGCCGGCGAGGCCGAGGGCGTGGCACCGAGGGCGGTCACGTGCGCGGCTACAGTCTCCGCGTCGCCGCGGGCAACCGGGCCGGTCAGGCCCGCGTCGCCGAGCCGCAGCGCGTTATCCAGAGACGCCGAGAGCAGCGGTCCGAGCAGGCGCGCCGGATCCGCAACCCCCGCGGCCCGAAGCAGGTCCGCGGCCTGGGCCACCAGCGTGATCAAGTGGTTGGCCGCGCCCGCCAGCGCAGCGTGATACAGATCCCGGTGCTCATCGAGGATGAACACGGGCTCCCCGCCCATCTCGATCACCAGGGCCTCGGCGGCGGGCCGGAGCGCCTCGGGCGCGGTTACCCCGAAGCACGTTCCCCTTAGCCTGTCGACGTCATCGCCGCGGCCGGTGAATGTCATCACCGGATGCAGCGCCAGCGGCAGCCCGCCGAGGCGCACCGCAGGCTCAAGCACGGCCAGGCCGTGACGGCCGCTCGCGTGGGCGAGCATACGGCCCTCGACTGGCGCTCCCGTCGCCGCGAGCCCGGCCACCAGGCCCGGCAGCGCGTCATCCGGCACCGTGAGCAGGGCCAGGTCGGCCTGGCGGATAACCTGGCCCGGGTCGGTGATGACCGCCCCGGGAAAGGCCTCGCGCGCGCGGCGGACAGATGCGTCAGACACCGCGGACGCGGCGATCACTGCGTGCCCGGCACGGGCCAGCGCCGCGCCAAGCGCGGTGCCGGCCCGGCCCGCGCCGATGACGCCGACGGCGAGCCTGGCCGGGTGGGGCGCGGCCTGGCCGGACTCGGGATGCGGTTGAAAATCAGGGTTCATCTCGTTCCAGTCCTCGCGGGTACCGGACGGTGCGGTGACCAGGATAGCCTGGCGGCGGGCCGGTGATCGCGCTGGCGGGCGGCCTGGTTCCGGACGCCGGGTTCAGGACAGCGGCGCCGGCTCGTCGTTCTTGTCGCGGTCAGGGGCATTCGGCACGCGGCAGCAGTACTCGAGGAACAGCGCGGCGCAAGCGAGCAGGACCGCCGCCGCGAACGTCAAGGCTGCGGTGGCCGCATCCTGGCGAGGCACCGTGGCGCTCAGTGAACCGCTCAGGTAGATGACGAAGCCTGCAGCCAGGCCGCCGATCGCCGATGCGGCCAGCGAACTGGCCTTGGCCAGCGCCACCATCCGGGACACGAACAGCGGTGAGGCGGGTTTCAGGCCGCGGCGTCCGGCGATCCGTGCCCGCAGGTCCCGGCCCGTCCAGGCCTCCGCCGCCGCCGCCACGAGCAGCGCCGGCACGCCGGTCCAGGGCAGCGGCGGCAGACGCTCGTAGACCGACCGGAGCAGCAGCCAGCACGCCAGCGCGCAGATGACCGCCACCAAGACCAGGGTGGAGACGCGTGTCGGTCTCATGGCAGCTCGCCCGGTACACCTGATCGGGGCAGCCTGAGCAGCGCGTCGGGCTTCCGTCTTATGCCGCCGCGGTCGAGTCCGGCGAGTAGCTGACTGACCGACCCGTGCGCGGGCAGCTCGGCCCGGGGTTCGATGTCGTGCCACGGCGCGAGCACGAACGCGCGCGCGTGCGCGCGGGGATGGGGCAGGGTGAGCACCGGGTCGCTGCTGATCTCGTCCGCGTAGGTGATGATGTCGATATCGAGCGTACGCGGGCCGAAGCGTTCTCCGCGGACCCGGCCGAAGTCGGTCTCGATCCGGTGTGCCGCCTCGAGCAGTTCCAGCGGCCGCAAGCCGGTCTGCGCGATGAGGACCGCGTTCAGGTAGTCGGGCTGGGGCGGGCCGCCTACCGGAACGGTCTCATAGACCGGCGAGATGGCCACCACGTCAGTGTCCGGGAGCCGATCGATGGCTTGCGCGCATCCCTGAAGGGTACCCAGCCGGTCACCCAGGTTGGTGCCGACCGCGAGCACGGCACGCTGCCGCACGGGTCACGGCCGCCGGACGGAAGACAGCGGGTCGGCCGGATCTCGGCCTGGCGCAGCGGGCGGTACCGGCTGGCCGCCCCCGCCGCGCGCGGCGGCTCCCTGCCACGCGGCTGCGACGCGGACGGCGTCCGCGTTGGCTCGC